>JANQYF010000008.1:78363-92731 GCA_030729045.1 Ilumatobacteraceae bacterium | reverse complement strand
CGAGGCTGACACGCACTTACAACCTGGTCGTGCGATGGAAGAAGGGGAGTTGCGCACAGCAATGCGTGCCGAAATTTCCAAACTTCCCGAACGTGAGCAAGCGATCTTGATTCTGTATTACGACGACGGCTTGACGCTGTCGGAAATTGGTGAGGCATTAGGCGTAACCGAAAGTCGTATTTCACAGATACACACAAAGGCTGTGCTGCAATTGCGTTCACGACTTGCCGCTGCTGGCATGGGCTGACCTTTCCATTCATTACTTCGCTCGCACACATTGTTGGTGTGAGTTTCTCAATCGCATCGCATCTTGTTGCAGTCCTCATCGCAGTATCTCAACCACTTCCGCCCGTTGCTCCGGTGCGTGGTGTCGTTATTGATGGGTTTAGGGCTCCTGCATGTCAGAGATGTGCTGGTCACAGAGGAGTCACCATCGCCACAACGACAGGGACACCAGTTCGGACAGTGACTGCTGGAGTCATTGTGTTTGTCGGTCAGGTGGCCCAGGTTCTGTACGTGGTTGAAGACATCGGAGGGGGAGCGCGAGTGACATACGGGCGACTTGAGAGTTCCAGCGTCAGCGCTGGGTCCGTGGTGACCGCTGGACAGCTCATTGGGGTCAGCTCTCACCAGCTGTATCTCGGGGTCAGGTTTCGTGGGGCCTACGTGAACCCGTTGCAGTTTCTGGGTTTTACGGCGGGGCGCTTGGTGGGGCGTGGGTCGGTCATTGTGGGGCGGTGACTGGCTCCCGATAGGCTTTCAGAGTTCAACGCGCACATTCCGTGCGTGTTACATCAAGCAAATACCTTGCACACTGGCCATCTGCGGTCGCTTCGGCGTCGGATCAGTGTGTGGAAAACCGCAGAAGGAGAAAATCATGGCTGTCGTATCAATGCGTCAAATGCTCGAAGCTGGTGTGCACTTTGGTCACCAGACCCGTCGTTGGAATCCGAAGATGAAGCAATTCATTTTTGGAGAGCGCAACGGAATCCACATCATCAACCTTGACCAGACGCTTGAGCGTATTGAGGTTGCTTATTCTTTCGTCCGCGACCTTGTCGCAAACGGTGGCACTGTCTTGTTCGTCGGAACAAAGAAGCAGGCGCAAGATCCAATCCGTAGCTACGCCGAAAAAACCGGCATGTACTACGTGAACGAACGTTGGTTGGGTGGAATGCTCACCAACTTCGAAACCATCTCAAAGCGTGTTGCAAAAATGCAAGAGTACGAGCGCATGATGGCATCAGGTGAATTTGAAGCCATGCCAAAGAAGGAAGCACTTCTCCTTTCTCGTGAACTCGACAAACTGCAGAAGAACCTTTCGGGTATTTCGCACTTGTCTCGTCGTCCAGATGCAATTTTCGTCCTCGACACCGTTAAGGAACACATTGCAGTAACAGAAGCCAACAAGCTTGGAATCCCTGTTATCGCAGTTGTTGACTCAAACGTTGATCCGGATCTCATTCAGTTCCCAATTCCAGGTAACGACGACGCAATTCGTTCAAACGATCTTCTTACTCGCGTCATTTCAGAGGCAATTATCGAAGGTCGCTTTATTGCTCAGAAGCGCAATCCAGCTGCAGCAGCAACTGAAGTTGCACCAGTTGAGCGCACAGCAGAAGAGAACGCAGTGTTTGAAGCACAGCAGGCAGACGCTCGTCGTCAAGCCGCAGAAGCTCAGGCATCTCGCGAAGCTCGTTTGTCAGCACCAAAGCCAGCCGAACCAGCAGCGGAGTAGTCATGTCGTATACAGCTAAAGATGTTCAAAGCCTTCGCCAAACAACTGGCGCCGGAATGATGGACTGCAAAAAGGCACTCGAAGAAAATGGTGGCGAGATTGAAGCCGCAAAGCAGTGGCTTCGTGAAAAAGGTCTTGCTGCAAGTGCAAAGCGCGATGATCGCGAGAATGCTCAAGGTGTTGTCACAACCATTGTTGAGGCAACACGTGCTTCAATCATCAAATTGAAGTGTGAAACAGACTTCGTTGCCTCAAGCGATGGCTTCAAGGCTGCGGCTGATGCTTTGGCTCAATCAATCCTTGAAAAAGGTGAAGCTGGTCTTGCCGATCATTCAACAACTATTGATGACTTGAAAATCACGTTGAAGGAAAAGATCGAAGTGGGCGAAACAATTCGCTTCGAGGCTGCTGCTGGCAACGTGCTTGATTTTTACAACCATATTCAAGGTGGTCGTGGAGTTAATGGCGTCATCGTTGAAATGTCCGGAGCAACTCAAGAAATTGCACACGACGTCGCGGTGCACATCGCGTTTGCTCGCCCTCGCTATTTGCGCCGTGAAGACGTGCCTGCAGATGTTGTTGAAAAAGAGCGTGCAACGCTTGAAATCGTCACTCGTAACGAAGGAAAGCCTGAACAGGCAATTGCAAAAGTTGTCGAAGGTCGCGTTAATGGTTTCTTCAAAGATATTTGTCTTCTTGAACAGCCATACGCCAAGGACGACAAACTCAGCATTGCTCAGTTCATCGGTTCTGCTCAGATCGTGCGCTTCGCACAGGTAGAGATCGGCTGACATGTCCACTCGGCCCGCTTGGTCACGTATCGTGCTGAAACTTTCGGGTGAAGCACTTGCTGAACCATCGGGTTTCGGACTTGATAGCAGTGTCCTGTCGCAAGTTGCCGAAGAAGTTCGTGAAGCTCGCGAAGAACTAGGAACTGATATCGCCATCGTTGTTGGTGGTGGAAACTTCTGGCGCGGTCTTAAAGGTGCTGGTCAAGGTATGGACCAGGCCCAAGCTGACTACATGGGAATGCTTGCCACGGTCATGAACGGCCTTGCATTGCAAGACGCTCTTGAACGTGCTGGCCAACATTCTCGGGTGATGAGCGCAATTGAGATGCCAAAGATTGCAGAGCCCTATATTCGTCGTCGCGCCGAGCGCCACCTTGAAAAAGGTCGTGTTGTCATCCTTGCTGGCGGAACCGGTAACCCATTCTTCACTACTGACACTGCAGCTGCATTGCGAGCTGCCGAAATTGACGCACAAGTCATCTTGAAGGGCACGCACTCTGGGGTTGACGGTGTCTACACAGCAGACCCAAAGATTGATAAGACCGCCACTCGATATGACCGGATTAGTCATATGGACGTCATCACGAAGGGCCTCAAAGTCATGGATTCGACTGCCATCACCTTCTGTATGGATAAGAACTTGCCCATTGTTGTGTTTGACCTTCTGGCCCGCGGAAACGTCAAGTCCATTCTCCGAGGCGAACAAATAGGTACGCTGGTCGGGTGATCGAAGAAGCCACCCTCGAAGCCATCGACAAGATGGAACGAGCAGTGGAACATGTCCAGTCTCAGTTCTCTTCTGTCCGAACTGGCCGCGCTAGCCCAAGCCTTGTAGAGAAACTGCTTGTCGAGTACTACGGCTCAACTGTGCCGTTGCAGCAATTGGCCGGTTTTCAGGTTCCTGAAGCCCGAACACTTGTAGTGAAGCCACATGACCGCGGATCTCTCGGAGCAATCGAGAAGGCGATTCGCGAAAGCGACCTTGGCCTGAATCCATCGAATGACGGTGTCGTTATTCGTTTGTCGATTCCTGTGCTTACTGAAGAGCGCCGTAAGGAATACGTAAAAATCGTGAAGAACATGACAGAAGATGGACGAATTGCAGTGCGCAACATTCGACGCGACGCCCGCAAACAAATGGAAACCGCTGAAAAGAACTCTGAGATATCGAAAGATGAATTGGAGAGGGCTGAAAAAGAGCTCGACAAGCTCACGCAGGACCACATTGAATTAATCGAAAAAGCTTTTACCCGTAAGGAACATGAGCTGCTCGAGGTATAGAAACGATGGCAACTATTGTTGTCAGCGAACGCCCGAAAGGGGAACAACATGAGTGATGACATCTGGCGCCGCCGAGACAACACAGACAGCAACGACTCGTCCGGGTACGGGACCGATTTCGGTTCTGATTTCGGCAACGTGCAGTTTGCTGACGACCCGACTGCAGAACCTGTTCTCAGCTTTGGTGATGCCGAAACCGGCAATCTTCCTCATTGGACAGAGCCTGCAACTGGCGAATTGCCATCAACAGAAGACGACACAGATGTGTGGGGCACTTTCCAAGAGCCAAGTGAGCCAACCCGTCGTCCTGACCATATTTCGATCGGAACTGATCCGACAGACGAGCGTCGTCGCGCATCTCGCGATGCGACAGCAGATTTTGGTCTTGATCCATCACGTGACATCACAGGTGGTATCCCGCGCGGTCGCGCTCCGCAAGTTCGTCGCTCAGGCCCTCGGGGCACAGGCGGTAGCACTGGTCGTGACATGCCAACAGCAGTTACTACTGGCCTAATTCTTCTCGCAGTTTTCCTCGGTGCAATCATGTGGCGTCCAGCGGCAGTGATGCTGATTGTTGTTGCAGTCGTTGCACTCGCAGCAGTTGAATTCTTCAGCAAAGTCACGGAAAAGGGCTACAGGCCTGCAACGTTTGCCGGAATTTTGACATGCGTTGCTGCACCAATTGCTGCATATTGGATTGGCGATGCTTCATTGCCGCTTGTATTCGCATTCGGATTTCTTGCAACCTCAATTGGCTTCATTGGTAGTAGCAGTGTTCACAGTGGACCAATGCCAAACGTTGCCATCACAAATATGGCGATGATTTGGATCGGCTTGCTCGGCTCGTTTGCTGCATTGATTTTGCGTTACTCAGTCAATGGATTCGGTAATGCCGGAACCGACACGTTGTTCATGATTGTTATTGGTGTGATTGCTAACGATGTTGGTGGACTCTTTATCGGTGCGTCAATCGGCAAGACACCGTTGCGTGAATGGATTAGCCCCAACAAGACCGTTGAGGGCGCAATTGGTGGTGCTATTGCAACACTTGTCGCAGTGATTGTGTTCGGTTCTCAAAATGGAACATGGAACTCCATGGGTGAATGGATTGCTCTAACAATTGTTATTGCAGTTATGGCCCCAATGGGAGACCTAGTTGAATCAATGTTTAAGCGCAATCTTGATGTCAAAGACTTTGGCACCATCGTTGCGGGGCATGGTGGAGTACTCGACAGGTTCGACGGATTCTTCTTCGTTCTTCCTGCGGCGTATTACCTCATGTTGGTCCTCAGCCCTTGGGCATAACTCGCGTTGCAATTGCCGGATCTTCTGGGTCCATTGGCACGCAAACAATTGAAGTTGTACTGGCAGAGCCAGAGAAATATCGCATTACAGCACTTGCAGTTGGTTCGTCGTCTGACACTGTCATAGAGCAAGCACGCCTTCTGAAACCAGAACTTGTAGTCGTCACCAACGAAGCGCTTCGTTCTGAAGTTGCAACGGCACTTCCGGGAATACCTGTCACGGGGAATCTTGCCGATGTCGTTGGTGTTGCTGATGTCGTTATTAACGGTGTTGTTGGATTTGCGGGTTTATCTGTAACGCTTGAAACATTGCGCGCCGGGAAAACTCTCGGATTGGCTAATAAAGAAAGCCTCATTGCGGCTGGCCCAGTAGTGCAGCCACTACGTGCGACTCCCGGAGCGCAATTGGTTCCCGTTGACAGTGAGCACTGTGCAATTCATCAGTGTCTTCGATCTTCATCGCACCCATCCTCTGAAGTGGCCCGCATCGTTCTCACCGCCAGCGGTGGCCCCTTTCGTGGCCGTTCAGCCGAATCGCTCGCTTCAGTCACAGTAAACGAAGCATTGGCGCACCCCACGTGGAAGATGGGGCCGAAGATCACAATCGACTCTTCGACTCTCATGAATAAAGGTCTTGAAGTAATTGAAGCACATGAATTATTTGGCACGTCGTTTGACAATATTGATGTTGTGGTCCACCCGCAATCAGTTGTTCATTCAATGGTGGAATTCACAGACGGTTCAACCATCGCGCAGTTGTCAATGCCCGACATGAGATTGCCAATTGGGTATGCACTCGGTTACCCGCATCGCATCGCAACTCCATTTGGTCGAATTGATTGGACAACATTGTCACGTCTTGATTTCGAACCACCTGACAGAAAAACCTTCGTTTGTCTTGACCTTGCTTATGCGGCAGGTCGAGCAGGGGGAACAGCACCAGCAGCATTGTCAGCTGCCAATGAAATTGTTGTTGATGCGTTTCTTGCCGGCCGAATTACGTGGTCTCAAATCGGCACTTTCGTGTCACGGGTGATGGAAAAGTTTGTAGTTACTGTGCCAACATCAGTTGACGATGTTCTTGATGCAGATGCGCAAGGTCGTCGACTAGCAATAGAGGAGCTATCGCGATGAGCGATTTTTACCATAAATTTCGCGCTGAAGTAGCGGCAGGAGGTGCCGTAGACGAGGCCGTGTCACCTATGGCAACGCGTAACGGCAAAGCCACTGGGTTCATCATGATTGGTTTGCTTGCATATTTGGCCTTCAAGAATCCGTGGACTTTTGTGTTCGTCGTCGGACTTCTTATCTCTGTCTTCTTGCACGAAGTGGGCCATTTCTCTACCGCTCGACTAACAGGCATGAAAGTCACTCAGTTTTTTATGGGCTTTGGCCCGCGAGTGTGGAGTCGCACAAAAGGTGAAGTTGAATACGGTGTTCGCGCACTGCCGCTAGGGGCTTTCGTTCGTATTATCGGTATGAACAATGTTGATGAAGTCGATCCGGCGGACGAATCACGTGCGTATCGTTCTCAAACATTTCCTCGACGACTTTTAGTCATCACTGCTGGGTCGCTGATGCATATGGTGATCGCCTTTATTTTGTTTCTCGGCGTATACGCCTCTGGTGGGCGTCAGCAAAACACTGGTGTCTCCACTGTTCGTGGGTTAGCCGAAATAAGTAGTCCAGCATCCGCTGCCGGCATTGCAATCGGAGACACGCTTGTGTCGATTGGGGGCATCGCTGTTGCGGATTACAACAGTGTCTCTGCGGCAATACAATCGTTCTCTGCCGGAGACTCAATTTCTGTTGTGTTCGAACACGAAGGCGTTCGTCAAGCACGTGATGTCGTGCTCGCAAAACATCCCACCATTGCTGGCCGTGCGTACTTGGGCGTCATGGCAGATGACTGGGGTTGGAAAGATCTCGGAGTCATCGAATCCGTCGGGCAATCAATTGCAGATATCGGTACAACAATCACGGGTTCCGTGAAAGGGGTGGTAGTTGCCCTTAACCCCATGAATTCAATTCGCCATCTCACTAAGTCTCCAGAAGCCACACTGGAAACTCGTCCGACCACCGTTGTGGGCATTAGTGACTTCAGTGGCACGGTTGGTCGGTCAGATGGGTTGAAGGGCGTGCTCACGTTGCTTGCAAGCATCAACGTGTTTGTGGGTGTCTTCAACATGTTTCCTTTGTTGCCTTTTGACGGCGGCCATGCAGCCATTGCTATTTATGAACGAGTGCGATCGCGCAAAGGTCGGCTGTACAGGGCCGACATCAACAAGATGGTTCCACTCGCCACCTTGGTGGTCGGGCTTTTGTCACTCCTGCTTTTAACTGGTTTGTACCTCGATATCACTCAACCACTCGGGTAAACGGCCGCGGAACTGACAGACTGAGACACATGTTCGAGCGTCGCAATACTCAGCAAATCATGGTGGGCAAAGTCCCTGTGGGTGGAGGGTCTCCTATCTCGGTGCAGTCAATGACCACTACGAAGACCGCTGACGTTGAAGGCACACTGCAACAGATCTATGCATTGGCTGCAGCAGGGTGCGACATTGTGCGTTGCACATGTAACGATCAAGAAGCCGCTGAAGGGCTTGCACAAATTGTGCCGCGTTCACCAATTCCGATCATCGCTGACATTCACCACCAATACAAGATGGCATTGGCTGCAATGGAGGCCGGAGTCCACGGTCTTCGTTTGAACCCAGGCAACATTCGTAAACCAGAACACATCAAGGCTGTTGCCTCTGAAGCGCGCGATCGCAACTTGCCAATTCGCATTGGCGTCAACGGTGGTTCACTTGATCCGTCGTTATATGAAAAGTATGGCGGGCTTACTGCGGCTGCAATGGTGGAATCTGCAATGCATGAAATCGCATACTTCCAAGAAGTTGATTTTAATCTCATCAAGATTTCTGTGAAAGCAAGCAACGTGCCACTCATGGTTGAGGCATATCGCATGTTGGCCGAAGCAACAGATATTCCATTGCATCTCGGAGTTACAGAAGCAGGTCCGCCTCCAGCTGGTCTTATCAAGGCCACTGCCGGAATTTCGACTTTGCTTCTTGAAGGTATTGGCGACACCATCCGATACAGCCTCACTGCTGACCCTGTCGAGGAAGCACGCGCTGGTCGTCAATTACTTGAGGCGCTCGGCTTACGTGAACGCAAAAACGTCGACCTCATTGCGTGCCCTAGTTGTGGTCGAGCCGAGATCGACGTTATTGCTGTTGCCAACAAAGCGCTTGCAGCTTTTGAACACAAAAAACTTCCTCTACAGATTGCTGTCATGGGTTGTGTAGTTAATGGGCCAGGCGAGGCCCGCGAAGCTGACCTTGGTATTGCTGCTGGCAACAAGCGTGGTCACCTTTTTGTTAAGGGTCGCAATGTGGCTGTTGTGCCAGAAGACGAGATGGTGGAAGCGTTAGTTGAATGGGCGGAGTTCATTAATGAACACGGCACCGATGCTGCAATTGCCCGAGCCGATACAAAACTTGCCGAGCGGGAAGCCGCAAAAGATCGTTCTCAACTAATGGATGAAAAGGGCGACGACGCTAATCATTCAGCAGAGAAGATTGTGGAAATCCGAAAAGCGGTTCAGAACTAGTTCTGAGTAAACATCCAGGCGACATTGTGAGTGCCCGGAACAGTTTTGAAATTGTGTGATTCTCCTGCAGGCAACCATGTCATATCTGGGTGAGCGTCATTGCCCATTGGGCCAAAAAAGAATCTGTGTGAATCTCTCGCCTCGATGGTGTGCAAATTTTCCCAACTTGTTGAAGCAACAGAGAAGGCTTGCGACGGCGACACGTATTCAGTCCAGTGGTCGTTCACAGTTGTTGTGGAAATCGGGTGTTCCAATGGGGACGTGTCAACGATTCGCAAAAGTTCGGCAACATCAACATGTTTCGAGGTAAAGCCAGCACGCACCACGTTGTCGGAGGATGCCATGACTTCTATGCCTGCTCCATGAAGATAGGCGTGCAGGTTTCCGGCAGGAAGAGAGATTGCTTGTCCTGGTTGCAAGACAAGGTGATGCAGCAACGGGGCAACGCGTAATGCGCGATCAGTGGGGTATGTATCGCTGAGGCGTGACATCCAGCCAGGAACTGCATTCATTGAAGGCGACGTCCGTTGATCAAATGCCCATAACAAATAGCCATCGATGCCGTTTTGGTCAAGAACGTCGGCTTCTTCGCGCCACCCGAACTGCTGGAGGCGATCTATTGAGGCCTCAATGGTGTCGAACCCACAGAGCGCTTCAAACTCCGTCAGGGCAATAAGTATTTCGGGCTTATCCGATGAATCCTTGTACACACGTTTCGAATCTGTGAGTGGAATGCCTGCGGTGTTCTCACGAGCGAATCCGCGTTCAGCTTGCTGGCGTGTTGGATGCGTTTGCAACGACAGAGGCGAGGTGCAGGCAAGCACTTTGACAAGCATTGTCATCTCGCCGATGTCATCTGACAACAACGGACCATCGGCAGAATCAAGTCGTGATGGCGCAGATGGGTGAGTTCCGAACCACATTTCCGCCCACGGTTGTGAGTTGCTCGGAAGTTGAAACAGTTCCGGAATAAAAGTTGGGTCGCCCCAGTCGTAGTGCTGAGGGGCACCTATGACACGGCGAAGCATTGTTTATCCCTCGCGCACCAAGGCAACAACGCGTTGCACCGCATCGGCAATTGGGACCGCTTCGTTGGTGCCCGCATGGCGATCACGCAATTCGATGTTGCCTTCGGCCAGAGATTTACCAACCACAACAATGGTGGGAATTCCGATTAGTTCAGCATCTTTGAACTTCACACCAGGTGATACGCCGTTACGGTCGTCGATAAGAACTTCTAGTCCCTGTGCTTCAAGTTCTGCTGCAAGTTTTTCACCAGCGATAGTTATGTCGTCGCCGTTCTTTCCGGTGACAACGATATGAACATCTACAGGAGAAATTGCTCGTGGCCATTTGAGTCCGAGGTCGTCATGGAACACTTCTGCAATTGAAGCAACAGCACGGGATACACCAATGCCATACGAACCCATTGTGACTACAACTTGCTTTCCGTTCTGATCAAGTACTGAAAGACCAAGTGTGTCTGCGTACTTGCGGCCCAACTGAAACACGTGACCAATCTCAATACCCCGGGCAATCTCTAGAGGCTCACGACATGTTGGGCATGGGTCTCCGGCTGCTACTTCAACTGCTTCAATTGTCCCGTCAGCGGTGAAGTCTCGGCCGTTTACTAAATGCAGAACATGAGAACCTGCAACGTTTGCGCCTGTAACCCACTCGCTACCAGTGACAACTGAAGGGTCGAGAAGATAACGAACGCCAGTAGCACTAGTTGCGCCCAAGACTTGAGGCCCGATGTATCCGCGAATGAGGCCGGGATGTTTTGCAAATCCCGCGTCATCAAGCGGTTCAACTTCAGATGGAGAAACTTGCGCTTCAATTCGTTTGATGTCTGCTTCGCGGTCACCAGGAACTCCAACAACTAAGACTTCGGTTGAGCCATCTGGATGACGCAACTGCAACACGACATTCTTCAAAGTGTCAGAGGCTTTCCATGCACGGTCACTGCGCGCATGATTGGCGTTGAGGAAATCAACGAGCGAAGCAATGGTGGGGCAGTTAGGAGTCTCAACAACGGCTGCGGTTGCGTACGATGCTGTGTCTGGTGAAAGTGCTGCTGTGGTAACTGCTTCGGTGTTTGCAGAGTAGTCACACTTCGTGCAACGAACGAATGTGTCTTCGCCCACTTCGATGGGGGCCAAGAACTCTTCGCTTGCTGAACCACCCATGGCGCCGCTCATTGCTTTCACGATGACGTACGGCAATTTAAGACGCGTAAAAATCCGCTCATATGCATCGCGATGTGCGTTGTAGCTTGCGGCAAGTCCAGCGTCATCGATATCGAACGAGTAACTGTCCTTCATGAGGAATTCGCGGCCACGCAACAAGCCGGCGCGAGGACGTGCTTCGTCGCGGTACTTCGTCTGAATTTGATACAGCGAGACGGGCAGGTCTTTGTAGCTGGAATACAAATCCTTCACGAGCAGTGTGAACATCTCTTCGTGGGTAGGCCCCAACAAAAAGTCGGCACCCTTGCGGTCTTTCAGACGAAAGAGATTGTCGCCGTATTCGTCCCAGCGACCAGTGAGTTCATAAATGTCGCGGGGGAGCATGGCGGGGAAGTGAACTTCTTGTGCTCCCATCGAATCCATCTCGTCTCGCACGATGGCTTCGACCTTGCGCAGGACCCGCCAGCCAAGGGGGAGCCATGTGTATCCACCTGGGGCGGCACGGCGGATATAGCCAGCACGCACCAACAAACGGTGGCTGGGGACCTCGGCGTCGGCCGGGTCATCACGAAGGGTGCGAACGAAGAGTGTGGAGGAACGGAGCATCGGAGCGAAACCTTACTTTGCTTGGATATGATTGTCCCCGTCCTTTGAAGTTCGGTGAACCTGAGGCACGGGCTTACCCCCGTGCCTTTTGTTCTGTTAGAGCCAAGTTTTTGGCGGGAGAGGTGAGTCATATGTCGATCAATGTCGTAGAAGCAGTGACAACCATGGTTGCTCCCATCTTGGCTGACCTTTCCCTTGAGCTGTATGACCTTGAATTTGCCGGTGGCATTTTGCGCGTCACCATCGATACCCCAACTGGGCAAGAGTCAGGCGTCGATGTCGATCAGATTTCTCTTGTCACGCGCCTTCTTGGCCGCGAACTTGAACACGATGACGTTGTGCCTGGCCGGTTCACGCTTGAAGTCACAAGCCCAGGTCTCGAGCGCACCTTGCGTACCCCTCACCACTTCCAACGCGAAGTCGGCAAGAACGTCACCATTCGTCTGGTTGCCGAGCTTGATGGCCGTCGCCGTTTTGCAGGTGCACTCATCGGTGCTACTTCCACTACAGCAAGTGTTCGACTTGAGAATTCTTCTGACACTGTCGAAATTCCACTGTCGCTCATCGAAAAGGCAAAAACCGTTTTCGTTTGGGAGTCCCAAGCCAAGCCCAACTCTCCAGAGGCACGCGCCGCAAAGCGCAATGCCGCTGCCCAATCTGAACCCACCAACAATCAGGAGGTCAACGCACAATGAGCAACCTAGATATGTCCGATGCAGTTCGTCTGCTCGCAGAACACCACGGCATCAGTGTTGATGCTTTGTTGCAGGTATTAGTAGAGGCACTTGCCACTGCGTATAAGAAGCGCCCAAACGCTGCTGATGAAGTCATCGTTGAGGTCAACCCAGAGAACCTCGACATGAAGTTCACTGCCTATGACGTCGATGAAGACGGCAACTGGGTAAACGAGCGTGACGACACCCCGAACAAGCACGAACTCGGCCGCATTGCTGCTGCAACGTTCAAGCAAGTAATGAGTCAGAGAATCCGCGAAGTAGAGCGCGATCGCAAGTTCGAAGAGTATGCAAACCGCGAAGGCGACCTTGTCACCGGAATCATTCAGCAGTCAGATGGCCGCTATGCATTGCTCGACCTTGGAAAAGTGGAAGCACTCTTGCCACAAGCTGAGCAAGTGCCATACGAGCGTCCAGAAACTGGTGCACGTCTGAAGGCATACATCGTTGAAGTACGCAAAACAGCAAAGGGCCCACAGATTGTTGTGAGCCGTACGCACCCAGGTCTTATCAAGCGCTTGTTTGAGCTAGAAGTGCCTGAAATTGCTGACGGAGTTGTCGAAATCAAGTCATGTGCTCGTGAGCCTGGCCACCGTACAAAGATTGCAGTTCTTTCGAACGATCCAAATGTAGACCCAGTGGGTGCATGTGTTGGTGCTCGCGGTGGACGCGTGCGCATGGTCGTTAACGAACTTCGTGGCGAAAAAATCGACATTGTTTCTTACACAGAAGATCTTCATGATTTCGTTTCAAAGGCATTGTCGCCAGCGAAAGTAACTGAAGTTCGTCTCAGTGAAGACTCCACACAAGCAGACGTCATCGTTCCCGACTTCCAGTTGTCTTTGGCAATCGGTAAAGAAGGTCAGAACGCTCGTCTTGCAGCTCGCCTTACTGGTGTTCGTATCGACATCAAGTCAGAAACGCAAGCAGTCAACGAATCAAACGGCATTTTTGAACCACGTCAATCACCGCGTAAAACTGAATACGCAGAGGGCGAGTGGCGCAAGAACGACGAAACTGGCGAAATGCAATTCCACAACACTGACGGCTCTGTCGTAAGTGAACAAGAGTGGGCAGGCAACACGCCAGCGACAGCCGAAAGCACGGAGGCCTAACCCTTGCCAGTCAAGAAGATCCGAATCGCCGAGCTTGCAAAAGAGCTCGGCCTCACGAACAAAGAAGCACTCGATCTTTCAAAGACGATGGGCATCGATGTCAAGGGCGTGTCGTCCTCGATGGAAGAAGCTCAAGCTGACCGTGTTCGTCGAAAGGCCGTCAAGGACGGGTTGAAACGTGATGTTCAACCTGAAGAAGAAAAGCCTGCCAAGAAGGCTGCTGCTAAAAAAGCTGCTGTCAAAAAAGTTGACGCAGAAGATGGAAGCACGCCAGCTCCTGCCAAGAAGGCTTCTGCCAAAAAAGCACCTGCTAAAAAAGCTGCAGTTGCAAAAGTTACAGCAGATGCTGTAGTTGAAGCACCAGCTCCTGTTGTCGATGCGCCTGCACCTGTTTCGGTCGTTGAAACTGCACAAGTGGTTGAAGCGCCAGCTCCAGTCGTAGAAGCTCCCGCTGCCGCAGTTGTCGATACTCCTGCGCCAGTTGCTGAAACTCCAACCGGTGAATCACGCGTTATCTCAAGTGGTCGTCCAAGTCCGACAAGTTCGATTCCTCGTCCTCCAATTAACCCAATGCCGTCAGCGCGACCTGCGCCGTCGACACGGTCAACTCCTCCTGGTATGCCACCAACCGGTATGCCTCCTCGCGGTCCTGGTGCTCCTGGTGCTCGACCCATTCCGCCTCCTCCAGGCCCAATGTCTGCAACTGGTCGACCAATTCCCCCTCCTCCAGGTGGTCGCGTTGCTCCTGGTGATGCTCGTCCTGGCTTCCGTCCTGGTCCCGGTGGCCCACGCCCCGGCCCTGGTGGCGCCGGATTCCGTCCTGGTCCTGGCAGTCGTCCAGGTCCTGGTGGTCCTGGTGGCCCTCGAACTGGTGGACCTGGTGGTCCTCGTACCGGTGGCCCAGGTGGCCCTGGTGGTCCACGTACTGGTTTTGCTCCTCGCACTGGCGGACCTGGTGGTCCTGGTGGCGCACGTCCCGGCGGCCCTGGTG
>JANQYF010000008.1:0-78263 GCA_030729045.1 Ilumatobacteraceae bacterium | reverse complement strand
CCTCGCACTGGCGGACCTGGTGGTCCTGGTGGCGCACGTCCCGGCGGCCCTGGTGCTGGTGCTCCCGGCGCAGGTGGCCCTGGTGGCGGTCCTCGTCCTGGAGGCGGTCCTGGCGGCCCGCGCAATAACGGTCAGCGTCGTGCACCTCGCAAGAAGTCACGTGCGCGTCGCAGGGCAGAGTTCGACGAACTGCAGCCGCAGTTCACAAGCTATTCAAATAGCAATGCACCAGTGCCTGAAGGCACCATCATTATCGAGCGCGGAGCATCGGCACAAGAGTTTGCACCGAAGTTAAACCGCACACCTGCTGATGTTGTTCGCTACTTGTTAGAGCACGGCGAAATGGTGACAGCCACCATGAGTCTTGGCGACGATCAGATGGAGCTTTTCGCTCTTGAAGTTGGCGCAGAAGTTCTTCTCGTTGATCCAGGTCAACAGCAAGAAACAGAACTACAAGCATTGTTCGACGACTCAGACGATGACGACGAGTCAATGCAACAGACACGTCCTCCAGTTATCACTGTCATGGGTCACGTTGACCACGGTAAAACAACACTGCTCGACCGTATTCGTTCAGCAAATGTTGTTGCTGGTGAAGCTGGTGGAATCACACAGCACATCGGTGCATACCAAGTTGAAAAAGATGGCAAGAAAGTCACCTTCATTGACACTCCAGGTCACGCCGCGTTCTCAAAGATGCGTATGCGTGGAGCACAGGTCACTGACATTGTGGTTCTCGTAGTTGCAGCTGACGACGGTGTGATGCCGCAAACAATCGAAGCCATCAATCATGCAAAAGCTGCTGATGTGCCAATCATTGTTGCAGTGAACAAGATTGACAAAGACAATGCTGATCCTCAGCGTGTTCTTACACAATTGGCTGAATACGAATTGGTTCCAGAAGCATGGGGTGGAGACACCATCGTTGTCGAAATGTCTGCACAGCAGAACCTCGGCATCGACGACCTGCTCGAGCAGCTCACAGTTATTGCTGAACTTGAAGAACTCACAGCTAACCCAGTTGGGCGCGCAAAGGGAGTTGTTCTTGAAGCAAACCTCGACATTGGTCGTGGACCTGTTGCAACTGTTTTGGTTGACAAGGGAACACTCAAAGTCGGTGACCCAATCGTGGCAGGCGCTGCGTGGGGCAAGGTGCGTGCACTTATCAACGAACGTGGCGAGCAGATCAAAGAAGCCGGACCATCAACTCCAGTACAAGTACTTGGTTTGTCGTCAGTTCCTCAAGCCGGCGATGAATTCCGTTCAGCACCAGACGAAAAGACAGCTCGTATAGTTGGTGATGCTCGCGGACATTCACGTCGCGTTCTCAGCCAGCGCGGTGACTCTCGCGTTCAAGGCGGAGTCAAGCTTGAAGACATCTTCAGCCAAATTCAGGCCGGCGAAGTAGCAACACTGAACCTGGTTATCAAAGCAGACGTTCAAGGTTCGCTCGAAGCGGTATCTGAAAGTTTGCGCAAGTTAGAGCGTCCAGAAGTCAAGGTGGCATTCGTGCATCGTGGCGTTGGCGGTATCACCGAAAACGACATCACGCTTGCTGCAACTACCAATGCAACTCTCATTGGTTTCAACGTTCGTCCAGACCGCAAGTCTCGTGACCTCGCAGAATCTGAAAAAGTTGAGATTCGTACCTACGAAATCATCTACAAACTTCTGGAAGATATGGAACGCGCAATGCTCGGTCTGTTGGCTCCTGAGTTTGAAGAAGTGGTTACTGGTGAAGCAGAAGTACGCGAAATCTTCCGTGTTCCAAAACTTGGTGCTATTGCTGGTTGTTTCATCCGTACCGGAGTCATTACTCGCGGTACCAAGGTGCGCTTCCTTCGTGACGGAACCATCATTTGGAAGGGCTCGATTCAGTCTCTTCGCCGCTTCAAGGACGATGTCCGTGAAGTACGTGAAGGCTTTGAATGTGGAATTGGCTTGTCTGACTTCCAAGACCTGAAGCCTGGCGACCTCATTGAAACATTCGAAGAACGCGAAATCGCTAGGGTCTAGCCATGGCTGACCTTGATTTTTTCTTCGACCCTGTATGCCCGTGGGCATGGATCACATCTCGTTGGGTTGCTGAAGTTCAAGAACTTCGCGACTACAAGGTCTCTTGGAAGTTCATCTCTCTCAAGATTCTGAATCAAGACAAGATGGATTACGCATCAATGCCTGCTGGTTACAAAGAAGTACATGCAGCTGGCACGTCTGGACTGCGTGTAGCTGCAAAGGCTCGTTCAGTAGCCGGCAATGATGCCGTTGCAAAGGTGTATACCGCTCTCGGTACCAGCTTGCACAACAGGCAAGAGCGTGAATTGTTTGTCGCAGACATCGAAGGTCACATCGCAAAATTACTTTCTGAAGCTGGACTCCCTGTTGAGTGGGCAGCAGCAGTAAACGATGAAACTTTTGATCGTCTTATTGCCGATGAGACCGCACTTGCTTTGGATCGTGCCGGCAAAGAAGTCGGAACTCCGATCATTACTTTCAACCCTGGTGGTCTGAAAGAAGCATCTTTCTTTGGCCCAGTTATCTCCACAATTCCTCGCGGCGAAGAAGCCACAAAGCTGTGGGATGCCATCGAGACCATTGCAACTGCCTCAGGTATGGCCGAACTCAAGCGCTCGCTTCGTGCGCGTCCAAGTTTTGACTAACAGTCTTCTAGTGTTGTCGGCATGAAAGTCGTTTACACCCCAGCGCACCTTTTGCATGATCCGCACACGGAGATTGAAAAGGGAACCGTTCATTCGCCGTTCGAACACATTGGTCGCGGTGAAATCATTCGCGAAGTATTGTCAGCTGATTCTCGTTTTGATTTCCAATTGCCAACACAGTGGGGAATAGAGCCCATCAATGCTGTTCACGACTCAGGGCTTGAACGTTTTCTCACAACTGCATGGCAGGAATATCAAGACGCCATTGGTCCATGTCGCGAAGTAACGCCTGAAGTGTTTTATAGCCAAGCATTACGTAACAAGATGTCTCTCGGAACGGAACCTGCTTCCATCAGTGGGCGTCTTGGTTGGTGGTGTTTCGAGACCACGACACCGTTGACAGAAGGTACCTATGAAGCAGCTCGTGGGGCAGTGGATACGGCAATGACTGCGATGCAACTGGTGCTTGACGGTGAGAAATCGGCATACGGTTTGTGCAGGCCGCCAGGACATCACGCCACAACTTCGCTGTATGGCGGGTACTGCTTCTTTAACAACGCAGCCATTGTTGCTCATCACGTCGCAAGTACGCGCGGAGTCAAAGTGGTTGTACTTGATGTTGATTATCACCACGGCAACGGAACACAAGAGATTTTCTACGACCGCGATGATGTGATGTATGTATCGCTTCACGGAGACCCGGCTCGCGCGTACCCGTACACCATTGGTTATGCAGATGAAGTTGGTGCCGGAAAAGGCAGAGGAAGCAATATCAATATTCCGTTTGCGGCTCGTACCGGTGACGATGTGTATGTAAACGCCCTCGCTGATGTACTGAACAAGATCCATGCATTTGGCGCTGAAATGATTGTGGTGTCTTTAGGGCTCGACACTTTCATTACTGACCCAATTTGTGACTTGTCAGTAACAACAGACGGCTTTCGTCGGTGTGGTGAATTAGTGAAGCAACTTGGCCTTCCTGCAGTTGTTCTGCAAGAAGGTGGCTATGACGTAGACAAGCTCGGCATCAATGTGCAGAGTTGGCTTGTTGGTTTGGGCGCCTAAGCCTTCTTCAACGCATCAATAACTGGCAACCAACGTGTTGGGTCTGCCTTGTATGGCGCATAGAAACTGAGACGGTCAATAACGTCTCCGTAGCGAGAGATAAGTTCCGGTGCCACGCGCTCTGGTTCAGCAACAACGGCGAAGGTGTTCAGAATCTCATCAGTAATGAGATTGCCCATATCCACCCACTTGCCCTGCTTTGACAGACCATTCAGTTCGTCCTGCAGGCCGTCCCATCCGTGAAGTTCCAAAACGCCCTTGTAGGCAGGTGTTGAGCCGTAGAACGCAATCTGTTGGCGTGTTCCAGCAGCGGCTGCTTCCATCTCTTTTTCGTTTGTACCAGTAACAACAAAGCTTGGCCCAACAATTTCGAACCCTTCCATTGTCTTTCCGGCTTTGGCACGACCACGCGCAAGTGCAGGAATGGTGACTTCACGCAAGTAACGCTCGGTAGTGAAACCGTGGCACAAAAATCCGTCACATACTTCGCCAGCAACTTCGGTCATCAATTCGCCAACACCAGCGAGGAAAATCTTTGGTGGTCCGTATGGCGCCATCTCTG
Organism: Ilumatobacteraceae bacterium; assembly: GCA_030729045.1. Lineage (GTDB taxonomy): Bacteria > Actinomycetota > Acidimicrobiia > Acidimicrobiales > Ilumatobacteraceae > UBA2093. The sequence goes on along the minus strand of JANQYF010000008.1, from coordinate 73,976 downwards.
ATGGGTCTGGAGTGAAGAACGGTGTCATCAACGTATGGGTATAGAAGTCACCGCGGAAATCAAGTTTTGTTCCGTTTTGCCACGTGTCCCAGATGGCGCGCATGGCCAAAATCATTTCGCGCATACGTGCAGCTGGGTGGCTCCACTCCATAGAGAAACGCTTTTCGATGTGCGGCTTAATCTGGCTTCCAAGACCAAGCATGAAGCGACCCTTTGAGTAGCTCTGAAGATCCCAACCGATGTTTGCAAGGGTCATCGGGTTACGCGCAAATGCAACGGCTATCGATGTTCCGATTTCAAGTGTGGTTGTGTGCTCTGCAGCAAGGAGCAACGGGAAGAAGGGGTCGTGCGATGTTTCAGCAGTCCATGCACCCGAGTACCCGGCTGCCTCTACTTCTTTTGCGCTCTGTGGCACCTGTGAAAGATTTGATCCGATTCCGCCGTCAACCTTCATGGTCAACCTCCTGTTTGTTGGTCGCGCAGGAACTGCTCGACTTCTGCTGCTATTTCATCAACTGTAGGGATTGCGGCGTCGTCAGGCTTCATTGCGCCGAATGAACCGTGTTCCGCGTCGTAGGCGGCTTCTAGTTTGCCCAGCATCTCTGCATGTTCAGGATTGCCCGACACCAATTGGTCAAGTCGTTCGCGCTGAACACCAGATTCCTTACGTAATGCCGATGTGTCAATGGTGAGCCCTGCCTCAAGGCATGCGGCCTCAACCAGGGCCGCACTAGCTGCGGGGTACGCCATCGTTGACACGTAATGCGGGATCTGTGCCCACAAGCCGATTGCTGTGATCCCAGCGTCGTTCAATGAGTGCTCAAGAATTGCTTCAACACCGGCAGGCACATCAACAGTGCTGCGAGTAAGAGACAGTCGTTCAGCAATTGCGGCATCGGGTGATGTGGCAGACAAACCGACAGGCCGTGTGTGTGGCGCACCAAATGGATACGCACCCATGCCGATGGCTGTTTTCACTCCTAGTTGTGTGGCAAGTGTGGCGACTGTGTTTGCGAAATGACGCCACGCCATATCTGGCTCTGGTCCGGTGAGTAACAACACATCACGGCCGTCATCATCTGTGCCGACTCGCATTTCAGGAACAGACCACACGATTCGCGTGTTGACTCCTTCGCGCAATTCCATTAGCGGTCGACGTGCGCGATAGTCAACAAAAGTGTCACCATCGAAATGAATGAGGTCGCGTGATGCAGTTGCATTGATGAGATGTTGCATTGCGCCAGCAGCAGCACCACTTGCATCAATCCATCCGGTCATCATGATGATGAGAGTTGGGGAGTCAAGAATTGGTAGTTCGCCCTGCACTGTGTAGGGCGAAGCGCCAGGTGGCGTCATGTCATTCTCTCAAGCATCTGCACGGCCTTTTGCGTAGCGCCTTCAACCTGAACTTTGAATGGTTCAAGTTCGCTAGGGTCGCGGTCGCCAAGTGCTCCGCCTAAGTAGCGGGCATACACACCTTCAATGATGCATGCAAGTTTCCAGTAAGCAAATGCAACGTAGTAATCAAGTTGAGAAATGTCGCGGCCCGAAGTTTCGGCGTAACGACGAGCGAGATCAGCACGATCCAAGAAACCTTTGGCGGTGCACACAGAATTCGACCATGCACTTGCATCATCGTTTGGTCCGGTCCAATAAACCATCAGCAGTCCGAGGTCAGCCATGGGGTCACCCAATGTGCAAATTTCCCAGTCGAGAACAGCAATCACATTTCCCTTTGCATCAACCATGCAATTATCAAGGCGATAATCGCCGTGAACAATGGTGGTCGAGGCCTGCACAGGAATGCGCGACATCAGTTCCTCGAACACGCTGTCGACAAGCGGTAACTCACGTGTGCGTTGTTCCACGATGTTGCCGTGCCAACGCTTGAGTTGGCGTGCAATGTAGCCGTCGTGGCGTCCAAGGTCATCGAGCCCGACTGATTTCAGATCAACTGCGTGAATTGCAGCCATGGTGTCAACGATTGATTCGCTCGCACGGCGGCAACCATCGGGGCCAAGAATTGTCTCTGCTGTCGCCTTGTCACGAACAACATGTCCGTCAACGAAATCCATCACATAAAACGGCAGCTCGTTCACGTTTTCATCGGTGCATAAACCGCGAGCGGTTGCTACGGGAACATTGCTATTTGCAAGCCCGGCAATGATTCGATGCTCGCGACCCATGTCATGAGCACTGGCAAGACGATGGCCAAGAGGGGGGCGGCGCAATACGTAGGAATGGCCAGCTGCATCATCAACCTTGAACGTGAGGTTCGAATGTCCACCCGCAATTTGTGTGTAGGCAAACGGGGCTGTTGCTCCGATGATGTTGGCGACGAGCCAACCCTCGACGTTGTTGCTGATGCCATGCGGAAGAGTCACACCACAAAAACTACCTGTATCGTGCCCCTATGTCCCTAGACGTCACCGATGCCACCTTTCAGACCGAGGTTGTAGAGCGTTCTCATACCGTTCCTGTGATTGTCGATTTCTGGGCTCCATGGTGTGGCCCATGTAAGAGCCTCACGCCCATCCTCGAGCGCGCCACAGCCGCTACAGAGGGTCAGGTGGAGCTCGTGAAGCTCAATATTGACGAGAACCCCGGAGCCACTCAGGCATTTCATGTGCAATCAATTCCTGCGGTGTTCGTGATTAAAGATGGCAAAGTCATCCATAACTTCACTGGTGGCCAATCAGATCAATACGTGCAGCAGCTTGTTCAGGCGCTATTGCCAGACCCGATGCAAACCCGAATCATTGAATTACTTGCCAACGGAACAGAAGAAGCATTGCGTGATGCAGTGGCGTTGGCGCCGGGAAATGAAGACGCAATCTGCACCTTGGCTGATCTGTTGATTCGCACTGGCAAAGCAGAAGAGGCTCTGACGTTTCTGGTGCGACTTCCAGAAACTGACAGAGTGCGCAAGTTGGGTGCCACAGCGCGATTGGCCATGAACCCTGTCGACAACCTTGACGTCGAACTGAATGCCTTGTTGCTTCGTGTGAAAGATGATGAAGTTGCTCGACGAGAGTATTTGGACATCTTGGAGACCATGGGAACGAACGATTCCCGTACGAGCAAGTACAGAAAATTGCTGACTCAAAAACTGTTTTAGTTTTCCAATCGCACACCCTTAGTCGCCACATCACAGGTATGGAAATACCTAACTGGAATGTCACTAAAAAACAAGTGACCTACTGGGTGTCATTTATCGGCGTAACTCGACTCATCATCGGGCTGTTGACAACTGTTGTCGCAATTGCTGGTATCTGGCTATTGGTACGTCCATCTGCACCACTGGTTGAGTCCGTGGTGCCACATGCGTCCGGTGTTGGCATTGTTGCGCCTCTATCAACTCTGCCAACACCGTTGACCGTGCGAATTCATGTGGCGGGCGCGGTCGCTCGTCCGGGCGTGTACTCCGTGTCGTCTTCAGCACGTGTGGTAGACGCCGTCAAAGCAGCCGGGGGTGCTACATCGCGTGCAGATCTTGAACGTATAAATCTTGCGCAGACAATTATTGACACGGAGCAGGTGTTCGTGCCTTTTCGCTCATCTCGTACAACAAAAGTTACGGTGGCGCCTCGTCTTCGCCCGTCACGCACAACAATTCCTGTTTCGGTGCCAGTTGTTCCTGGCGCCGCGCCGATTATCGGAGCACCAATTACAACAATGTCGCCGTTAATCAATTTGAATTCCGCTACATCAGACCAACTCGACACGTTGCCTGGTGTTGGTCCGTCAACGGCGAAAGCAATTATTAGTTATCGCAATCGCAAGGGCCCGTTTACCAAAGTGGACGATCTGTTGAATGTTCCCGGAATTGGTCCAGCCAAAGTGGGGGCGTTACGTGATCAGGTCACTGTGTAACTAGAACGCACCAAGTACAAGAACACCAAGAAGTAATCCGCCAGCTGCACCAATCCAGAGTCCGAGTCCGACCATGAAAAATTCACGAAGCCATTCACGCCAGCCAACGACAGGTCGCTTTGTCACTCTGCCAGCAACTACTTGACCAAGAATCCACCACAACACTGCACTGCTGGAAATTGCTACTAGCAAACGCGCAGTTCCGCCTGCTGCTGGCATGCCAAGAATTGGCATCACGGGAAGAGCCATCACCATCAGCACGAACGCCACAGAGCCGCCTTTTGGTCCTGAGATAATCCATGAGAACACAACACCAAGTAACCACAGGCCAACGGAGCATCCGATGGCCATGAGACCGCCGCGACGTCTAATGGACCTGCGGGTAGATGCAACTCCACCAGGCAACATGAATCGTCCGCCTGTAGATGAAGAAGATGTCACGAGTCAATCGTACGACGCCCCACCTGATGAAGTGAGCCATGGTGTCTCTGCGTCTATTGGGCTCACGCTTCTTGCTGTTGTGATGTGGGTCTCGGTAATAGTCGGCGAGCACGCGCCTCGCCTTCTGTCATTGCGAACTGCCAGTCACATCTTGTTTGTATTGCTCTTTTTCTATTGGTGGCGTTACAAACGCTGGCAGGTGTCATTGCTGACAATGCTGGTCGTCGCGGCGGTGGGGTTAGTCGGGGGTTCGTCTGCATGGCAAGAGGTGCCGGTCATCGACGGCACCTGTTCCGGCAACGCAACAGTGCGCACGGACCCTACGTGGGTTGGGAATGGCGTTGGGGTTGTGCTGCAGTTACATGGCAAGCGGTATCGGGTCATTGCACACGGGGCACCAGGGGCGCATCTGGCAAACCGTTTAGCCGGAGAACATGTGATGGTGACAGGCACATGTTCGAAAACAACAGGCCCGTACAGCAGGTATGACCGCGTCACACATGTTGTTGGTCGCATGACTGTGCAGTCGGTGTCAGAAGAATTCTCGGAAGGTTCAATGGCAGTGCGTGCTGCAAACCGAATGCGTGTTGCACTTCGTGACGGAGTCGCATTAATGCCGTATGACTTGCAGGCCCTCTTTGCAGGGTTAGTCATTGGTGATGATCGTGATCAGCCGCGTGAAATGGTGAATCAATTTCGCGCGAGTGGTTTGTCGCACCTGTGCGCAGTCTCTGGGCAAAATGTTGCCTACCTATTGGCTGCCTTGTCGCCATTGTTGCATCGGTTGCGTCGCAATAGTCGATTCATTGCTGTGCTGATAATCCTTGCGTGGTTTGTACTGCTTACGCGTGGAGAACCATCTGTATTGCGTGCTGCGGTAATGGCCGGTCTCGTTGCGGTCAACGCTGCATCAGGAACATCTATGAATGCACGCACAATTCTCGCGTCAACAGTGATTGTGTTGTTGGTCCTTGATCCGATGTTGGCGTGGAGCGTTGGCTTTGCATTGTCAGTCGGAGCAACTGCTGGCCTTGCATGGCTATCGGCGCGGCTCGGGAACATTATTGGTCGCCACGGAATGCTTGCATCAACATTGGCCGCACAAGTTGGCACCATGCCCGTGTCGTTTTTTGTCTTTGGGTACGTGCCTGTTGTGTCGCTGATTGCCAACCCGTTGGCATTGTGGGTGGCGGGAATGGTGATGATGGTTGGTCTTCCACTCGCTCTACTTGCAAGCCTGTTAACACCCCTCGTGCCTCTGGTGTCGTGGGCTATGGCCATTCCCGTCGCATGGGTGGCTGGGGTAGCGCGTATCTGTTCCGAAGTGTCTCCGCATGGCTTACTCAACGTCGGTTTATGGCTATGTGTGGCTGGAGCATTGTGGCATCGGTGGCAACAAGCAGAGGCATGACGCACTGATGTGGCAAGGTAGAGCCCGTGGCTGTGTACCTAATTTCTGGCGATGAAATACTCATCGGGCTAGAACTCTCATCGCTCGTAGATCGTCTTGTTGGCGATGCTGACAGGTCCATGATGGTCGATGATTTCGATTGTTCTGAAAGTAACTTCACAGTCGCACCAGTTGTTGATGCTCTCACCACTATGTCGTTGTTCATGGAGAGCAAAGTTGTCGTGTTGCGACACTTGCAAGATCTTGAAAGTGTTTATGTCGACACATTGGTTGCCGCAATTGATGCTGTGATTTTTGAAGTCGATTTCATCATCACGGTCACTGGGCGGATTCCTAAGGCAATTGCAGATGCGTGCAAACGCGTTAAAGCTGAGACCATTGGTGCCGCTGTAGTCAGTAACCAAAAAGATCGCATCGAATGGGTGGAAGCTCATCTGATCGAGGCTGGTTTCTTGTACTCGCCCGACGCGTCACGACTAATTGCTACTTGGTTTGGTGGTGACCAAGGTCGTCTTGCAGGACTTCTCGCCACTCTCGCCTCTGCATATGGCGAAGGCGCCAAGTTGTCGCGCTCTGACATTGAGGTATTTCTTGGTGAGGCTGGCAGTGTCGCGCCGTGGGATCTCACGGATGCCATTGATGGAGGCGATGTGAACAAGGCACTGCTTATGTTGCATCGCATGATGAGCGCCGGCGAATCTCACCCACTTCAGATTTTGGCTTTGTTGTCGAACCGTTATGCCCAGATGATGAAAATAGATGGCAGGGGAGTGCGAAGCGCCGGAGATGCGGTTGCAATTCTTGGCGGTAAAGAATTCACAGCGCGCAAAGTTCTCGAGCAGTATCAGCGTCTCGGTAGTGCTGGTATTTCGCGTGCAGTCTCGTTGCTTGCAACAGCAGACCTTGATCTGCGGGGTGGCAAAGACTGGGAGCCGGAGTTGGTGATGGAAGTACTTGTTGCTCGGTTGGCTCGCCTTGGCGGAGCACCGGTGAAACGTTCGTTTGCGAAGCGCTAAAGGCTAGAAATTATTTAGCAGCGTTTGCTTGACGCATGAGGCGACTCTTGCGACGTGCAGCTGCGTTGGGATGAATGATTCCCTTGGCTGCTGCCATATCGATTCGTTTGATGGCAAGACGAGTATCGGCTTCACCTTCAGGTGTGCCGAGACTTGATGCTGCTGTACGAATACGGGTGCGCAATTCGCTCTTGACTGCTTTGTTGCGGTCTTGAGCTTTTGCGTTGGTAAGAATGCGCTTTTTTTGGCTCTTAATATTTGCCATGGCTTGAAAGGCTATCGCCACTCACCCCCGTCCCCAACCGCCCAGGGGTAGGCTTTCCTTTGCTCATGGACCTTGCCAAAATTCGGAATTTCTCGATCATTGCCCATATTGATCACGGTAAGTCCACTCTTTCAGACCGCATACTCGAACTAACCGGGGCAGTCGACGCCCGTGAAATGCGTGCCCAGTATCTCGACTCAATGGATCTTGAGCGCGAACGAGGCATCACCATCAAGGCCCAGAACGTGCGCGTGCCATGGAAAGGCCACACCTTCCATCTCATTGACACCCCAGGTCACGTTGACTTTGGATACGAGGTCAGTCGTTCTCTTGCTGCATGTGAAGGCGTTGTCTTGGTGGTCGATGCAGCGCAGGGAATTGAAGCGCAGACTCTTGCCAACTGTTATCTCGCTCTCGAGCACAACCTTGAAATAGTTGCGGCTCTGAACAAGATTGACTTACCAGCAGCAGACCCAGACCGTTATGCGGCGGAAATTGAAAACATTCTCGGAATCCCTGCTGATGAAATTTTGCGAATCTCGGCAAAAACAGGTGAAGGTGTTCCTGAACTTCTCGACGCAATAGCCGAACGAATTCCAGCGCCGGTTGGCGACATTGATGCACCGTTGCAAGCTCTGATCTTTGACTCACAGTTTGACCAGTACCGAGGCGTTGTCTCCAGTGTGCGAGTAATGAACGGCCGGTTGTCAAATGGCAGTCGTTTGTTCTTTATGCAAGCACGCGCAACTCACGACGTTATTGAAATCGGTGCTCGTGCACCCGTGCCAACGCCAGTTGCAGAGCTTGGTCCAGGTGAAGTGGGTTACCTCATTGCTGGCATTAAAGATGTTGCTGAAGCTCGCAGTGGTGAAACTGTGACGAACTCTTTGAACCCTGCCACTGAAGCTCTTGATGGATATCGCGATCCGAAAGCAATGGTGTTCTGTGGTTTGTACCCAATTGATGGTGACGACTTTGAAACATTGCGCGAAAGCATCGAAAAACTGAAGCTGAATGATGCCTCAATCACCTACGAGCCAGAGTCATCTGGCGCTTTGGGGTTTGGCTTTCGTTGCGGCTTCCTCGGCCTGTTGCACATGGAGATTGTGAAAGAACGTCTCGAGCGTGAATTCAACTTGGCCCTTATTGCAACGGCTCCATCAGTTGCATACCGCGTGACCCGTACAGATGGCGTGGTCGTAGAAGTTGCAAACCCTGCTGACTTGCCCCCAATGCAGAACATCAGCTTTATCGAAGAGCCGTTCTTCAAAGTGTCGATTATTACGCCGAAGGACTACACCGGAACATTGATGGACCTGTGCCAGTCACGTCGCGGCGAAATGGTGAAGCTGGAATATCTCTCGCCAGAACGTGTTGAATTGCACTACCTCATTCCGCTTGCCGAAGTGGTCGTCGACTTCTTTGATCAGATGAAGAGCCGTACGCAAGGGTATGCAAGCCTTGATTACGAATTAGATGGCTATCGCAAGAGCGACCTCGTGCTGGTCGACTTGTTATTGAATGCGGTTGCAGCAGATGCCTTCAGCACAATCGTGCACCGTGACAAGGCGTTTGATTATGGACGTCGCATGTGCGCCAAACTTCGTGAACTTATCCCTCGCCAAATGTTTGATGTGCCAATTCAGGCTGCAATCGGCGGCAAAGTCATTGCGCGTGAGACTGTTAAGGCAAAGCGCAAAGACGTTTTGGCTAAGTGTTACGGCGGCGACATTACGCGTAAGCGCAAATTGCTGGAAAAGCAAAAAGAAGGCAAGAAGAAGATGAAAGCCATCGGTCGGGTAGAAGTACCGGGCGACGTTTTCATTAGTGCGTTGAAATTAGACGACTGATGTCTCAGCAAGCGACAGACAGATCGTCGATGTTTCTTTCGCTCCGACATAGAAACCTTCGAATCTATTTCTTCGGTCTTCTACTGTCGAATGTCGGCACGTGGTTGCAGTTCACTGCGATGTCTTTGTTGATTTATTCCATCAATAACAAGGCAACTGATGCTGGAATCAATACATTTGCTCAGTTCGTTCCCATGTTGGTGCTTGGTGCATGGGCTGGTGGTTTTGCAGATCGACACAATCGTCGTCGTGTCACCTTCTGGTGTCAGTCACTATTAGGGGTTCAAGCGGTGGTCTTGACAGTTGTCACATTCACGGGTCATGTGTCCTTGCCGGTGATTTATCTTTTATCGTTCGGAACGGGCATTGCGAGTGCCATCGATAATCCATCTCGCCGAGGTCTTGTCACTGAACTAGTAGAACCATCTGAAATTCCAAATGCGATGTCGTTGAACACCACCGTGATGACCGGCTCTCGCATTTTTGGCCCAGCACTGGCCGCCGTACTTGTCGGACCACTGGGAATGGCATGGTTATTTGCGCTGAACGCAGCCTCATACCTTTTTGTCATTGGTTCGTTACTGATGATTGATAAGACGAAAATGTTGCCAGCAACGGTTGCAGCACGCGGGGGAAAACCTGTGCGTGAGGGTCTCTCGTTCGTGTGGCGTGACCCCATGTTGCGCCGAGCTTTCATTGTGTTCACTGTGGTGAGCACTTTCGCTTTTAACTACAGCGTGGTCATGCCCAAATTGAGTGATGTTCGGTGGGGTCAGGCAAACGGGTATCCGATTCTGTTGACATGCGTCAGCATCGGCAGTGTCTTTGGTGCGTTGGCTACTGCGCGGTTCACCCGAATAACAATGCGCTGGTACGCAACACTCGTCATCATTAACGGGGTGTCGTGCATTGCGATTGCATGGGCGCCAAATTTCTTAGTGGCGTGTATTTTGTGCTTGCCCCTTGGTCTCGGTGGTACTGGTCTTGTTGCATCTATGAACGGCCTTAGTCAGCAGAACACGGCTCCGGAAATGCGTAGTCGGATGTTGGCATTAGTGGCTGTGGCGTTTCTTGGCTCAACACCCATCGGTGGACCAATCACTGGCTGGATCGGCGACAACATCGGAATTGAGTGGTCGATTGCGTATGGCGGAATTTTGACCTTATTGTTTGTCCCAATGTTGTGGAAGGACCGATGAACACGTCTATTTGGTGGATACGTCGCGATATGCGGGTAACCGATAACAAAGCACTGCAGGCAGCCGCGAAAGATGGCGACGTAGTGCCGATGTTTATTGTTGATCCTCGGTTCGAAAAAGCAGGATTAGCCAGGCGCGCGTTTATGTTCGAGTCCCTTCGCGCACTTGATGCTGCGACCGGCGGAAAATTGGTTCTTCGCTACGGAGACCCAGCTGTAGAAGTTCCACAAATGGCCAAAGAAGTTGGCGCCCGCAGTGTTCACGTGGCATCAGACTTTGCTCCGTATGGTCAAGCGCGCGATCAACGTGTTCGTGAAGCCCTGAAACAGATTGATGCTGCTTTGGTGGAATCAGATTCTCCATATTGCGTAAACCCAGGCACGGTTTTGAAGGACGACGGGACGCCATTGAAAGTGTTCACGCCGTTCTACCGTCGTTGGTCGTTAGTTGATTTCAATAGTGCAGTCAAAACTCCTGTTTCGTATGCCGATGCAGTGAGTCATGGTCAGGGGTATCCCGACATTGATTCGTCCTCGTTGAATTTGCCAAAAGCTGGAGAAGAAGCGGCATGGCGCAGGTGGGAAGAATGGTCTCCTCGACTTGAGGCGTATCACGATGATCGCAACAACCCAGGTGTTGACGGCACGTCATTGTTGTCGCCGTATCTTCGCTTTGGTGTCGTTCATCCACGCCAATTGATTGCTCGGTTGGACGGAACATCGGGTGCTGATCACTATCGTCGTGAACTTGCATGGCGTGAGTTCTATGCCGATGTTTTGTTCCATCAGCCGCGCACGATGTGGGAAAACCTTCAAGAAAAGATGAATGTGTTGCCACGAGACACTGATGCTGCTGCTCACGCACGGTTTGAAAAATTCTGTGCAGCACAAACGGGGTATCCCATTGTTGATGCTGGCATTCGTCAGATGTTGTCAACCGGAATGATGCATAACCGAGTGCGAATGATTGTGGCGAGCTTCTTGGTGAAAGACCTCCATCTGCCATGGCAATGGGGTGCACGGTTCTTTATGCAGCATCTTGTTGACGGCGATATTGCATCAAACAATCATGGGTGGCAATGGACTGCCGGAACAGGTACTGATGCCGCACCGTTCTTTCGGGTGTTTAACCCCACGTCGCAGAGTGCAAAGTTCGACCCAACTGGTACGTACCTTCGACGCTGGATTCCTGAGTTAGCAGAACTCGATAACGCGTCTATTCATGAACCTTCAACGCTGGGTCTCTTGGCGCCATCTGGGTATCCAGAACCCATGGTTGATCACTCTGCAGAGCGAATAGAAGCTTTAGCGCGTTACAAATCGGTCAGCGGAAAGTAAATTTGTAGAAGCATGCTCGACGAACGCAAAACCGCCATCCTTCGGGCCGTTGTCCAGGAATATGTAGCAACTGGTCAGCCAGTTGGCTCAACACATATTGCACAGAAGTCCTCTGTGATGGTTTCGTCGGCAACAGTACGAAACGAAATGGTTGTGCTTGAACAAGAGGGCTACTTGGCGCAACCGCACACATCTGCTGGGCGAATTCCCACAGATAAGGGCTATAGGCATTTTGTCGACTCCATTTCAACAGCCGGCGTGTTGGCTTCTGAAGATGCCACACAGGTAGGGGACTTCTTTAAGGCCACGCATGGTCGGCTGGAAGATTTGTTGCGCCACACCACCACGCTTTTGGCAGATATCACCCACCAAACAGCAGTCATCGTGGGGCCCGAAGCAGATACAACCATTGTGCGAGCAGTTCATATAAGTCGCGTTACTTCACGTACCGCAACTGTGGTCGTGGTGTTGTCGAATCACAATGTGGAAAACGACATGATTCAAATGTCAGAAGACATCACAGACCAACAGATTTCAGATGCTGTATCTCATTTGTCGCGAACCCTTGTTGGTCATTCGCTAGGAGACGTCACCACGGTGTCATCAACAAACGATGCCCATGTTGATGCTGTTTGTTTCGCCACTATCAACGCACTATCACGGCACCGTAATGAGGCGCCAGTGTTTGTAGGTGGCGCATCATCAATGGCTAATGCTTTTGATGCGGTAGACGTTGTGCGTGATGTGTTGTCCACCATTGAGCAACAGTTTGTAGTGGTCACGTTGTTGCAAGACATGCTTGATAGGGGACTGTCAGTTGCAATTGGTGCCGAGCATGGTGTCGAACCACTTGTGTCATGTTCTGTCGTGGTGTCGCCAGTGTTTGCTGACGGCGAAGTCATCGGTACCGTAGGAGTTCTTGGTCCTACCCGCATGAATTACCCGCAAGCACTGACAACAGTCGAAGTAGTGAGCGCCCAGTTGGGCCGTCATATTGCAGAAGGAACGCTATGAGCGCCGATTTTTACCAGCTGCTAGAAGTAGATCGCACTGCAGGTGCTGATGAAATCAAACGCGCATATCGCAAGCGCGCGCGTGAGCTACACCCAGACGCAAACCCAGATGACCCTGAAGCAGAAGACTTGTTCAAACAAGTCAGTCACGCATATGAAGTGTTGTCAGACCCGGAAACACGTAGTCGGTACGACCGATTCGGCGATGCAGGCATTTCTGGTGCCGGATCAGGTGGAGGTTCAGACCCATTCGGTGGAGGCGGCGGTTTTGGCGACATCTTTGAAGCCTTCTTCGGTGGTGGTGGCGGTCGTCAGCAAGCAGGACCTCCGCGTGGACAAGACCTCGAGGTGACTGCACGCGTAGATCTCATGGGTGTCATGTTCGGTACGCAAGTCACCGTTGATGTCAACACTGCAATTGCATGCACGGATTGCTCTGGTTCCGGTGCCGGTTCAGGCACTCAGCCTGTCACGTGTACCGAATGTGGCGGAGCAGGCCAAGTGCGTCGTGTCCGTCAAAGCATGCTTGGTCAAATGGTCACCACAGGCGCCTGCGGACGTTGTGGAGGCATGGGCACAGTCATAGTTACACCGTGTTCAAAGTGTTCAGGCGAAGGCCGTACGTCGTCGCGTGAGTCATACACAGTCGACGTTCCAGGTGGAATCAATTCAGGTCAAACAATGCGCCTTACTGGTCGTGGAGCTGCTGGTCCTCGTGGTGGAGACAATGGTGATTTGTATGTGCACGTCGCTGTTGCACAGCACCCTCGCTTCGCACGTGAAGATGATGACCTGATTTGTGATCTTCCGTTGACAGTGTCGCAAGCAGCACTCGGAGTGCACCAAGTGTTGGAAGCACTCGATGGTGATCTTGACCTTGTTGTCCCTGCTGGTACTCAACATGGTCATGAGTTCGTGGCAAAAGGTCGTGGTGTCACTCATTTGAATGGCCGCGGTCGGGGTCATCTTCGCGTCCGGGTTTCTGTTGTTGTTCCGTCGCAACTCAACGACGAACAAGAGTCCTTGTACAGGCGCCTGGCCGAGATTTCAGGCGACGAAGTGGCATCAGCCGACAAGGGCATTTTTTCCCGTATCAAATCCGCTTTTTCCTAGAAAGTAGCGATGGTCGCACACTTGCGGCGTTGTATGCACCACACTGGGTGGTGATATGGCTTCTTATACCGATGACGAACTCCTAGAAGATTCTCCCTTTACCCGACTAGTCGGGGAGCGTCTACGCCGTATACGGCAACAGAAACAATGGTCGTTGTCTGATGTTGAAGACAAAAGCGACAGCGAATTCAAGGCCTCGGTGCTTGGGGCATACGAACGCGGAGAGCGGGCGATCTCGGTTCCGCGCCTTGAGCGCCTTGCTCGCTTCTATGGCATCACTATTGACCAGCTATTGCCCCGCGATACACAACGCATTGATGATGGTGGGGCGAATGACGGTGCCCCGCGCAAATTGCGTATCGACGTTGCCCGTCTTTCAACGATGGGTGGAACACAGTTTGAAATGCTCGAACGCTTCCTGCGCATGATTCAAGTGCAGCGCCAAGATTTCAACGGCAAAGTCATTACCGTTCGCGCCCATGACACCCGCGCAATCGCCGTGATGCTTGATGTGCCAGTAGACCAAGTAGGAGACAAGCTCTCTGAACTTGGTCTCTTGTTCGTGCCACCGGCCGCATAGGAACGCATCATGTCTGAGTTCGGGGTCTACGTTCACATCCCGTTCTGTCGTCACCGCTGTGATTACTGCGCATTTGCAACATGGACTGATCGTGACCATCTCATGGTTGCCTATGTTGACGCAGTCATTGCTGATATTGAACGAACTGTAAAAAAGGGAATGCCAGTTGCGGACACTGTATTTTTCGGCGGAGGAACTCCCACGCGTCTTGCTCCTGAACTTCTTGCATCGATAGTTTCAGCAATTCCGGTTACCTCGAACGCAGAGATCACAATCGAATGTAATCCCGATGATGTAACTGTTGAAATGATCAAGATTTACGCGGCTGCTGGGGTTAATCGCATCAGTATGGGTGTGCAGTCAATGGTTGATCACGTTTTGCAATCACTTAATCGCACGCATGACCCTGCAAATGTTGTCAAAGCAATCGCTGCTGCTCGTGAAGGTGGAATCACATCCATCAACTTGGATCTGATTTACGGAGTCCACGGGGAATCTGTTGACGACTGGCGCACCACAGTTGAACAAACCATTGCATTGCAGCCAACTCACATTTCTGCGTACGGGTTGACTGTAGAAGCCGGTACGCCGTTAGCGGAAGACCCGAGTCGTCATCCTGATGACGATGATCAAGCCGACAAATACGTTCTTGCCGATGATTTGTTTTCAGCAGCAGGTCTGATGAACTACGAAATCAGCAATTGGGCGCTCGCGGGCCACGAGTGTCGTCATAACCAGGTGTACTGGTCGCAAGGTAACTACACAGGGTTTGGTTGTGCTGCGCATTCGCATCTAGATGGCAGGCGCTGGTGGAATGTTCGCACCCCTGATAGGTACATCGATTGCGTCGCTAAAAATGAAACCGTTGAAGCGTCCGACGAAGTCTTGGATGCACCAACTCGGGCCAGAGAAGCCTTGGAATTGTCACTGCGAACACGTGACGGGGTTCCGCTGGGAACACTTGATGTTGAAGCCTTAGAGGGCTTGGTGGAAGTGGTGGGAGAGCGCATTGTCCTCACACGTCAGGGCCGTTTATTGGGAAACGAAGTGAGTCTGCGCCTGACCCCCTGATAAAGTGGTCATACCTTTTGAGGGCGTGTAGCTCAGTTGGTAGAGCACCACCATGACATGGTGGGGGTCCCGGGTTCGAGCCCCGTCGCGCCCACTAGATGTATTTATCCATTTCATTCGTACTGCGTATTAACGAATTGAGTCGCTTGTAATGGAAATCTTGCTGGCACTCTGTGCTGCTGCCGTATATGGCGTTGCTGATTATTCAGGAGGTCGAGCCAGTCGCACTGTCTCCCCAATTGTTGTCACAGCAATTGGTCAAGGCTGTGGACTTCTTGTTCTTGTCGTCATTGTTCTTGCATCGGGTGTGCCTACGCCACCAGCCACAGATTGGTTCTGGGGCGGTATCGGTGGCATTGCTGGTGCAAGCGGTCTTCTTGCCTTTTACAAAGCAATGGGAAGCGGATTCATGGCCATCGTTGCTCCGGTGTCTGCTGTAACTGCAACAGCGGTACCCGTCATCGTTGGGCTGGCGCTCGGTGAACGTCCGAGTGTTTTGTCGTTGTGCGGCATTCCCGTAGCGCTCATTGCAATTGCATTAATCAGCGACATTCTCGGGCTCAATCATCGAAGAGCTCCCCGCAAAATTTTTGTCATGGCATTTGGTGCCGGAAGTGTGTTCGGCTCGCTCTTTGTGATTCTGGGTCATACAAGTGACAACTCGGGACTGTGGCCGGTTCTCGCAATGCGCGTTACGTCGGTGCCCTTCATGTTCGTGGTGATGTACTTCACAAAGAACAAGCCATCAGCTGCTCTCCCACAATTGAGGTTTGTTGCAGGTTCAGGAATTCTTGATACGGCCGCAAATGCTCTTTATTTGTTGGCGGTACGTCATGGTTTAATGTCGATTGTTGCAACTATTAACTCGTTCTATCCGGCAAGCACGTTGTTGTTGGCCGTTGGGTTAGACAAAGAAAAGATTCACCGCCCACAAGCCATCGGACTAGTGCTTGCGGGTGTTGCGTTAATCATGATTACGGTGTCGTAATCACTTTTCGCCAAGAGCGGCCTTAACGATTTTCTCGGATTCGCGCATTGCGCCCTTAAAGATTCCTTTTGACATCAATGATGTTTCACTCTTGCGACGTGTTTCGTAGATTTCAGCACGCATTTGGTGAATCTCTGGTTCGTCTGGTGCTGCCCAGCCTGCAAAGTCGGCAAGATGACACGCAAGACGAAGGTCTCCAGATGCTGCAAGTTCAGCAGCGCGGCGCATGAGAACATCAGCACCACCAGACAGTGATGCAAGTTCTACGGCGAGAATTTCATCAGGTGATGGCTTGAGTCGTGACGGAGCACCATCCCACCAGCCTCCGAACAAACGCCAGATGTTTCTGACTACAAACTCTGGTTCGTCATAGAGCGGACGAAGATACGGCTTGCCAAGAGTGGCTTCGGGTACGCGCACTGTGTGGATGATGGTGTTTAGTGTTTCGCCAGCATTCATCATGGTGACAACGTCACGAACCAGGTTCTCTAATGCAGTTGCAATTTCATCAAGTACTCGTGCAATTCGCTCTTTGCCAGCAATGGGTAAGCCGTGAGCTGGCAGAAGTAGTTCAGGACCTTTGGCGATCATGTCGCGCAATGCAGCGGCCCATTCAATTGGCCAACGCTGAACCTTTTGCGGATTACCGGCATTTGGGAAATTCCAGATGACGAAGTCGCCCGATGCAATCCATTTCTTCTCGGGGAACCATGACCATAAGTGATCGTCTGTTTCGCCGCGACCATGGTGAAACTCAACTTCGGTGTCACCGAATTTCATGGAGGCAAACTTGTCAACAACGTCGGTGGTGTCAAGAGTATTGCGCGGAATGAAGTCACTGAGCCGTGGTGCGCCGTCTGCAGGTCGTAAATCATTCATGATGCTGTTGACATCACCACGGATGCCACCAAACTGGCGCGCATTGATAGCAACGTTCCAGTCATTGGTGTATCTGTAGCGATCAAAGCGCTGCTGTACATTTTTATGACCAATTACGCGCGGTGCTTGATGTCCAAGTGCTGCAGCATTTGCTCCGAAGGCGACGCTTCCACCAACGTGATCAACATGGCCATGCGTGTACACCAAAGCATTGAATGGGTCCGATGACCATGAACGAATGGAATCAACTACTTGTTGGCCAGTGTTTACATGGCTGGTGTCGAAGCACACAAGACCATCGCCAGAATTCCAAGTGACCACATGGCTGAAGGATTCAACCATGGCGAGCCCTTCGGCGATTTCAGAAAGTTCACCACTAGTTCTGTTGACGGGTTCGTCAGCTTTACCGGAGTCAACAATGCGGGTACTAAGAGCGAGAAGGTCAGCCATGACTACATCTTAGGCAAGCCGAGAAAGCGCTCTCCCAAAATGTTGCGCATCACATTCGAAGTACCACCCATGATTGTGTACCCGGGGCTGTATGCAAGCCCTTTTGCTGCATCGTCCCAAATCATTGCGTTGGCACCCATTGCACGCGACACGAATTCATCAACACGCTGTTGGTGTTCGGTGCAGAAGCACTTAGTTGCAGCAGAGAACCCGGCAGGTGCTTGGCGCAGAGTTTCGCGAATGACCAAAATACGGCCGATGCGGTAGCCAATTTCAAGTGAAGCGATTTCTTGGCGAACAGTGCGATTGGTTTTGTCAACCATTGCGCATGCTTCTTGAAAGAGGAAGTAGTTCGAGACGAGTCTGTCGATGCCGCCGCGTTCGTGTTCAAGTTGACGCATGGTCTGCGAAAACGCAGCGCCTTGCTTTCCAACAAGGTTTCCCTTTGGTACGCGAACATCGGTATAAAACACTTCACAGAAATGACGGTTAGTGGTCATGTCTGTAATGGGGCGCACTTCAATACCTGGAGTATTCATCGGCACAATGATTTCGCTAATGCCTGCATGTGGTGGTCCGTCGCTGCTGGTGCGGCAAATGAGGTAGCAATAATCAGCATCGGCGCCGAAGCTGGTCCAAATCTTTTGGCCATTGATGACCCATTCATCGCCATCGTCTTCGGCGAAAGTTTTCAACGACGCAAGATCGCTTCCGGCATTCGGTTCGCTCATGCCGATGCACCACGTTGTTTCGCCGGCCAAGATGCCAGGCAAGAATTCTTTTTGTTGTTCAGGAGTTCCGTATTGAATGAGCGCTGGACCCATTTGACGGTCACCAAACCAACTGGCTGCAATTGGAGCGCCCGCTTTGATCATCTCTTCACCAACGATCAGACGCTCGATAGGGGGACGTCCTCCGCCACCGAACTCTGTTGGCCAGATGAGGCCGATCCAGCCGTGAGAGGAGAGTTCGCGTGAGAACTCTTTCGAATACCCGTTCATCCACGAAGCGGTATCGCGCCCGTATCGGGCTACGCCATCAGCCGCGACGGCAGCTGCCTTCTCGCGAAGGGCAATGTGTTCAGGGCTCCACTCAAAATCCATTAGAGAAGATGGTAGGGCGCAGCCCCGCGTGAAACGCTATTGTGTACAAGTCTGATACAAGTGAGATTCGGCACACTGCCGACACAAAGAATGAGGTGTTCCCGTGGCAAAGATCAAGGTTGAAAATACGGTCGTCGAACTCGATGGCGATGAAATGACTCGCATCATCTGGCAGTTCATTAAGGACCGTCTTATTGTGCCGTACCTCGATATCAATCTTGAGTACTACGACCTTGGTATGGAACACCGCGATGCAACAGATGACCAGGTCACTATCGATTCAGCCAACGCAATCTTGAAGCATGGAGTCGGCGTGAAGTGTGCCACCATCACCCCAGACGAACAACGTGTTGAAGAATTCGGCCTAAAGAAAATGTGGAAGTCGCCAAACGGCACCATTCGTAACATTCTCGGCGGCGTTGTATTCCGTGAGCCAATCATTTGTTCAAACATTCCACGCCTGGTTCCCGGCTGGACCAAGCCAATCGTTATTGGTCGTCACGCGCATGGTGACCAGTACAAGGCAACAGACTTCAAAGTTCCAGGCGCTGGCACGGTCACAATGACCTACACGCCAGAAGACGGCAGTGAACCAATGCAGTTTGAAGTTGCAAAGTTTGGCAAAGACGGCGGCGTCACCATGGGTATGTACAACTTCAACGACAGCATTCGTGACTTTGCTCGCGCGTCGCTTCGTTACGGCTTGTCACGCAATTACCCCGTGTACATGAGCACCAAGAACACCATCTTGAAGGCCTACGACGGTCAGTTCAAAGATTTGTTTGAAGAAGTCTTTGTTAATGAGTTCAAAGCTGATTTCGACAAAGCAGGTCTTACCTACGAGCACCGCCTCATTGACGACATGGTTGCATGCGCGATGAAGTGGGAAGGCGGATACCTCTGGGCATGTAAGAACTATGACGGTGACGTGCAGTCAGACACCGTTGCTCAAGGTTTCGGATCACTTGGTCTGATGACATCAGTATTGATGACACCGGATGGCCGCACTGTCGAGGCAGAAGCTGCACACGGAACAGTGACTCGTCATTATCGCGAACACCAGAAGGGCAACAAGACTTCAACGAACCCTGTTGCATCGATCTATGCATGGACTGGCGGCCTGAAGCACCGCGGCAAGCTAGACAACAACCCGAAGCTTCTTGAATTTGCTGAACTTCTCGAGCGTGTCTGCGTTGAAACAATTGAAGCTGGCGAAATGACAAAGGATCTTTCAATCCTGATTTCAAAGGATGCTCCATGGTTGACAACTGAAGACTTCCTTGAAGCACTTGATCGTCGCCTTCAAGCAAAGATGGCCTAATCACCATGCGTGCTGTAGTCCTTCGTTCACACGGAGGGCCAGACGTTCTCCAATTTGAAGATGTTGCATCACCAATCATTGGTGAACAAGACATTTTGGTCACTGTTGCTGCAACAGCGCTAAATCGAGCTGACTTATTGCAACGTATGGGCTTTTACCCGAACCCATTTCCTAGTGGACCAGAGATTCCTGGTCTTGAATTTGCGGGAACAGTTGCTGCAATTGGTGACAAAGTAACCGCGTGGTCAATTGGTGATCGCGTAATGGGAATCGCAAGCGGTGGCGCATACGCAGAGCAGCTTGCTATTCATGAACGCCAAGCAATGGCTGTGCCATCAGGTATGTCGTTGCACGACGCTGCAGGAATTCCCGAGGTGTTTATCACTGCATGGGACGCACTTGTTGTGCAGGGTGGTCTCACTTCTGGTCGCTGGGCAATGGTGCATGCTGGTGCTTCTGGCGTAGGCACTGCTGCAATTCAAATCTGTAAGGCCATTGGTGCACGCATTGTTGTTACATGTTCCGGTGGAAAAGTAGAAGCGTGTCGTGCGCTGGGAGCGGATGTCGTTGTTGATTACGGAACACAAGACTTTGTTGCTGAGGTAGCAACTGCAACTGGTGGTGCTGGAGTCGATGTCATTCTTGATGTCATCGGTGGCGATTATGTAGAACGCAATGTTGCATCACTTGCCGTAAAGGGCCACATCATCCAAGTTGGCGTTATGGCTGGCAAGCCAGTGCCGTTCAACGTTGGTTTACTACTCGGCAAGCGAGCATCAATCACAGGTACTGTGCTACGGGCTCGGCCACTTGAGGAAAAGATCGCTATTAGTCAGCGATTCGCTTCCGAGATGTTGCCGTTGTTTTCAACTGGTCAGTTAAAGCCAGTGATTGACTCCGTGTATGCGTTTGCAGATATAGCTTCGGCGCATGAATACATGGCCACCAATGGCAATGTTGGCAAAATCGTAATTACCGTCGCCTGACGGATTCTTTAACGCTTCGCGACAGGAACGTACGGGCGTTCGTCGTGGCCGGTGTACCACTGGCGAGGACGGCTGATCTTTTGTTCTTTGTCGTTCAACAGTTCTTGCATGTGAGTAAGCCAGCCAACCGTGCGGGGGATGGCGAACAACACGGTGAACATGTCTACTGGGAAACCGAGTGCTTGGTAAATGAGCCCTGAGTAGAAGTCAACGTTCGGGTACAGCTTGCGCTTGATGAAGTACTCATCGTTCAATGCAACTTTTTCAAGCTCAAGTGCGATTTCAAGGAGAGGGTTCTTTCCTGTCACTTCAAAGACGTCGTATGCAGCCTTCTTGATGATGGTGGCACGAGGGTCAAAGTTCTTATAGACGCGATGACCAAAGCCCATCAATTTGCCTTCGCCGGCCTTAACGCTTTCGACGAATGCAGGAACATTCTTGATGTCGCCAATCTCGGTGAGCATGCGAACAACCGCTTCGTTAGCGCCACCATGAAGTGGGCCGTACAGAGCAGCAGCTGCTGCTGCAGTAGCTGTGTATGGGTCTGAGTTGGCGGAGCTAACAACACGCATTGCAGTGGTGCCGCAGTTCTGTTCGTGGTCAGCATGGAGAATAAACAGAACATCCATTGCATGGGCAAGGACTGGGTTGACCTTGTAGTCATCGCCAATCTTGAACATCATGTTGAGGAAGTTTTCGCCGTATGACAATGCATTGTTTGGTGAAACAAAGGGGAGTCCCTGGCTAAAGCGGTAACACATCGCTGCGATAGTCGGAACCTTTGCAACAAGACGCACTACTTGCTTTTCGAGTGAGTCCTTATCAAAGATGTCTTTTGCGTCGTCATAGAAAGTTCCGAGTGCCGCAATTGCAGAAATGAACATTCCCATTGGGTGAGCGTCGTAATGGAATCCATCAACAAAGCGCTTACGCATGTTTTCGTGAATCATGGTGTGATGTGTGACATCAAGTTCCCATTTTTCAAGCTCTTGCGTGGTTGGCAGTTCGCCCTTGATTAGCAGGTAGGCGACTTCAAGAAATGTTGAGTTTTCAGCAAGCTGCTCGATAGGGATTCCGCGATAGCGAAGAATGCCGGCATCGCCGTCGAGGTAAGTAATGGAGGAGGCACAAGATGCGGTGGAGAGATATGCAGGGTCGTACATGAAAAGGCTTGGGTCTAGTTCGCGCAATGCGGCTGAACTAAAGACTCCGCCTGTGATGGGAACGGTTACTGTTTTTCCGGTTCTGTCATCTGTGATGGTGATTGTGTCAGTCATGTGGGATCTCCTCGACTGTAATTTTTGCGTGCGAGGGCTTTCTCCCCCGAAGACAGGTTAGGCGAACGGGCAGGCTGAAACCCACTCAAACGGGTGAACAGACAACTACAACGGAGTGTTGTCGTGTTTGCGAGAAACTAAACGTTCGCGTTTGTCACGAAGCATGTGAAGCGCTGCACAAATCTCTCGGCGAGTGTCTGCAGGGTCAATAACGGCGTCGATATAACCACGCTCGGCGGCGATGTACGGGTTCAATAATCGGGCTGAATAGTCGGCTTCGAACTCGGCCCGTTCTTCGGGTGTGGCTCGCCGCTGCAGAATTGCCGCAGCCTGGCCAGCACCCATGACTGCTAATTCGGCGCATGGCCACGCAAGACTCAAGTCGTTGCCCATTTCTTTTGAGTCCATCACGATGTAGGCACCGCCGTAGGACTTGCGCAGTACAACACAAATGCGGGGCACGGTGGCCCGAGCGTATGCAAACACCAACTGTGCGCCATGGCGAATCATGCCGCGCCACTCAAGATCCTTGCCCGGATAAAAGCCAGGGGTATCGACCAACGTGAGTACGGGAATGTTGAATGCATCACAGAACGCGACAAATCGAGCGGCCTTTTGCGAAGCCGGAATATCGAGAGTGCCAGCAAGAGAGATTGGTTGGTTCGCAACGATGCCAATGGGGTAGCCAGCCATGTGTGCAAATGCCGTGACAACGTTGCTGGCCCACCACGGTTTCATTTCAAAGTAAACGCCATCATCAGCAATTGATTCAATGACATGACGAACGTCGTAACTGCCTGTTGACGTTGTGGGAATTAGGTCGCCTGCTTCTGGAGTCAATCTGTCATCAGGGTCGGAAGTCGGCTGAACGGGCGCGAGTTGATCAACACCAGTGGGGAGATATTCGAGCAACTCTTCAAGCCACAATGTTGCTGCTTCTAGGTCGGCAACAACAACGGAACTGACGCCACTGTGTCGTGCGTGAGTTCCTGCGCCACCAAGTTCATCTGTGCTGACATCAATGCCCGTGAACTCAACAACCATCGTGGGGCCGCTTACAAACGCGTATGCATCTTCTGTCATAACGACAAAGTCGGATAAACCAAGAAGTAGTGCGGGGCCAGAAACAGCAGGCCCCGTGACAATGCTGATTGTGGGAACGACACCAGAACAATCAGCGAGAGCTTTTGCTGCTGTGCCCCAACCGTGCAGCGCTGCAATGCCTTCAAGAATGTCTGCGCCAGATGATTCCATCTGTACGACAAGTGGAATTCCTTTTGTACGCGCAGTGTCTGCAGCTGTAGCAATGACATACGAGGCTGCGGCACTGAGTGCGCCGCGATGGAGTGATCCGTCGACTGTCAGCCACACAACGTGTCTGCCTGTAGACAACGCCACGACATTGGCTTGCGCGGCTCCGGGAACTTTGTGTTGTAGTTCCACCACCACGTTCTGTGTGTTGGGCTGGCTCGTACTCACTTCATACAGACTAGACAGTGAGCGGGCCGAGGCTTCCCTTGGTGGGTTTTGCACCGATTTCAATCGAGATGCCTGGCTGTTTCGGCCCGTGACGGTTCACCATGTCAAACGCTCTGTCACGAACAGCGAGGGTTGCTCTGTTTGGCCGTGGACGAGGGCGCTGTACCCAGCCGACAACGCGCTGGGGTAATTCAGGAACAGGAATGCGCACAAAGTTTCCTTCAAGCCATCCAGGTACAGCACTTGCCGGAACAATTGCAGCACCGAAACCTTCAAATACCAGCGAAGCCATCAGACGAACGCCGTCAATTTCTGCTTGCGATTGCAGTGCGACTCCCAGGTTTGCAGCAGCTCTATCAATAATGCGGCGTTGTGCTGTGCCGCGAGGCGCAAGAAGAATGGGATGCAATGACAACTCTTCCAAACTGATCGTCTTGTGCGTTGCTAGTACATGAGATTTTGGTGCAATAAGAAACAACTCTTCTACGAACAATTCTTTTACATCAAGACTTGAATCCGTAATGGGTAGATGCACTATTGCTGCATCAATCTCGCCACTTGTCAGTCGCGATATGAGCGAACTTGTTACGCCTTCAACGACTGTGGTGTGCACGCCCGGATGATGACGTTGCAGTGATGCCAAGAGAGATGGCATCAGCCACCGGGCAGTGGTGCCGATACTTCCGATGCGACATTCACCGGTAGTAGAAGATCCGAGTGAATGAATGTCGGCATCGATGTCTTCCATTTCATGCAAGATGCGCCGAGCCCTAACCGCCACGATGTCGCCTTCGTCTGTCAGTACTCCAGAAGAGCGATCAATGAGGGAAGTGCCCAGTTCCTTCTCAAGGCGACCTATGTGGGCTGACACATTGGACTGGACGGTGTCGAGGGCTTTGGCCGCGGCCGAAAATGTGCCATGGTCGGCGATGGCCACCAAACTCTGTAACTGCTTGATTTCCATAGGGAAGACCTCGTTTCTGGCTCACCGAGAACCTATCTCTTAAAACGATAGCAACTATCGCCTCGTTCAACTTGAATGATGGTGCCAACTCGTGCATAATTTCACTAACAGATCGCGCCGGACATGCCCCCCATCGTCCGGCCGAAAGAACCCACCAAGATGATCCCCCCCGATCATTGGGTTTCGGTTGAGAGGCCCCGCTTATGCGGGGTCTTTCCCATTTCTGGGGTCATGGCGGAACGGGCTCGTGTTTTGTTGGCATAACCTTCGCTCGTGGCACATGCAGCTTTCTTTGATCTCGACAGAACGATTTTGTCTGGTGCTTCTGCGCATGTAGTCAGCAGGGTTCTTCGTGAAACAGGAATTGTGACTCGCACAATTCCAGGCGAGTCATTGATGTATTCAATTTTTGAAACGTTTGGTGAGAACTTGCCCTCGATGGTTCTCGGGCGTCAAGCAGTTCTTGCAATGCGTGGACATAGTCGTGATGAAGTGCGAGAAGCTGCGCGAATTGCTGCACCTGACTTAGTGGCAATGGTGCAACCGTATGCACAAAAAGTTATTGACTCACATCGTGCTGAAGGCCGAAGTGTTGTACTTGCAACTACTACGCCACGTGACCTCATTGAACCGTTCGCAGATCTCATGGGGTTCGACGCAGTGATTGCAACTACGTATGGTGTTGACAGTGAAGGTGTGTACACCGGAGAACTTGACGGCACCTATGTGTGGTCACGCGGTAAGCGCGATGCAGTACGCGCGTGGTCTCAAGAGAATGATGTTGATCTGTCAGGTTCGTACGCGTATAGCGACAGTGTGTTTGATGAGCCGTTGCTGGCCTCTGTGGGGTTTCCGCATTGTGTGAACCCTGATTGGCGCCTTCGTCTCATGGCTGCTGCACGCCGTTGGCCGGTAATGCACCTTGATGTTCCGCATGGCGTTGCAAAGGTGCCAGTTATTGGCTTGGAAGCTCAACAGCTTCTTATGAAGTTCGCGCGCCCGGAAGTGTTTCCATACGCACGATTCACAATTACGGGTACAGAAAACATCCCGAAAGACAGTGCAGCGATTCTGTGTGGAAACCACCGCAGTTATTTCGATATTGCTGCTGTATCGCTTGCTGTTGCAAAGACCGGTCGGGCAGTGCGTTTCCTCGGTAAGAAAGAAGTGTTTGATGCCCCAGTCATTGGGCCAATCGCATCTGCGCTTGGTGGTATCCGTGTAGAACGCGGTACTGGCAGCGACGAACCGTTACTTGCTGCTACTGAATTAATCAACGCTGGAGACTTAGTTGCGTTGATGCCACAAGGCACCATTCCTCGCGGTCGCGCATTTTTTGATCCGATTCTGAAGGGCAGGTGGGGTGCAGCCAAACTGGCAGCCGCAACACGTGCGCCAGTTATTCCGATTGGAATTTGGGGAACTGAAAAAGTGTGGCCACGAAATGCCAAACTGCCGAATATTACGAATGTCACTTCGCCACCAGAAGTAATCATCGTGGTAGGCACGCCGGTGCATCTGGGGTACACAGATCCCGACGCAGATACAGCTGCAATCATGACTGCAATTAGCGCGTTACTTCCACCAGAAGGACGCGAGTATTACGAGCCGACAGAAGACGAACTACGTCGTTCGTACCCGTCGAATTATGCAGGTGACCCGAACGCCGAAGATGAACGACGTCCGGGAACCGACTAATTATTTCTGAGCTGCAACTTTTGCGCGAACGATATTCAATGCTGAACCTGCCTTGAACCATTCCACTTGCTCTGGGCTAAATGTGTGCTTTGCTTCGAACTCAACTGTGGTGCCATCGGCTTTTGTGATTGAGCACTTCACTGGCTGATCTGGCACCGGTGGCAAGTTATGCACATTGATGCGATCAGTTTCTTCGATGAGGTCATATGTCTTCGGGTCAGCGAATGTGAGAGGCACAAGACCTTGCTTCTTCAAGTTGGTCTCGTGAATTCGAGCAAATGAACGAGCAAAGATCACAACGCCACCACGGAAGCGAGGTTCCATTGCAGCGTGTTCACGTGATGATCCCTCTCCGTAGTTTTGATCACCAATTGCGCACCACTGCACACCGGATTCTCCGTAGTGCTTTGCAATGTCTGGGTAGCTACGGCGCGAGCCGTCGATGACATCAAGACCTTCGCCCACAGCACCACCAAATGCGTTGACAGCACCGATGAACAAGTTGCCAGAGATGTTCTCAAGGTGGCCGCGGTATGTCAGCCACTTGCCAGCTGCTGAAATGTGGTCGGTGGTGCACTTGCCTTGAGCCTTCATCAGAACTGGAAGACCGATGTAGTCCTTTCCGTTCCATGCAGTGAAAGGCTGAAGCAGTTGCAAGCGATCACTAGTTGGGCTGACAGCAACGGTGACGCCACTTCCATCTGCAGGTGGAGCAGTGAAGGTGTCTTCGCCTTCGTTGTAACCATTTGCAGGAAGAATGTCGCCACGAGGTGCATCAAGCTTCACTTCTGAACCATCTGGAGCAGTGATGGTGTCAACGCTAGGGTCAAAGTCAAGACGACCAGACAATGCAATTGCCATAACAGTGTCGGGGCTTGTTACAAACGACAACGTGTTTGCAGAGCCGTCAGCACGCTTTGGGAAGTTGCGGTTGAATGAGTTCACAATGCTGTTTGGTTTTGCTGTTTTGTCAGCTGCTCGTTCCCATTGGCCGATGCATGGTCCACAGGCATTGGCCAGAACTGTTGCACCTACTGCTTCAAGATCTGCAAGAAGTCCATCACGTTCAATAGTTGCGCGAATTTGTTCACTTCCCGGTGAAATAAGTAGTTCAACTTTTGCCTTGAGTCCCTTTGCAGAAGCTTGACGAGCAATAGAGGCTGCACGAGTGATGTCTTCATATGAAGAGTTTGTGCATGAACCAATAAGTGTTGCTGAAACCTCAAGTGGCCAATCGTTTTCACGGGCAGCTTTGCCAACGCCGTTTGCGCCAATTTTGTGCGCACGGTCAGGGGAGTGTGGGCCGTTGATCAGCGGTGTTAGTGCATCAAGGTTGATCTCAACCACTTGGTCGTATTGCGCTCCAGCATCAGGACGCAGGTCAGACGCAACTTTGTCTGCAGCTGCTGCAATATCTGCACGGCCTGTAGCTGACAAATAGGCCGACATGTTTGCGTCGTATCCGAATACTGAACATGTAGCTCCAATTTCGGCACCCATGTTGCAGATTGTTGCTTTTCCTGTTGCAGAAATGCTGTCTGCACCTTCACCGAAGTATTCAACGATGGCGCCGGTTCCGCCTTCAACGGTGAGTAGTCGAGCAACTTCCAAGATCACGTCTTTAGGACTTGACCAACCAGACAATGTTCCGGTGAGTTTGATGCCAATAACTTTTGGCCAGCGAACATTGAACGGGAAGCCGGTCATCACGTCCACTGCGTCTGCGCCACCAACACCAATGGCAACCATTCCGAGTCCACCAGCGTTTGGTGTGTGGCTGTCTGTACCAATCATCATTCCGCCTGGGAATGCGTAATGCTCAAGAACAACCTGGTGAATGATTCCGCTGCCTGGACCCCAGAAACCAACTCCGTACTTTGCACTCACTGAACGTAGGAAGTCATAGACCTCGCGGTTCACGTCGTTTGCGTCACGAAGGTCGAGCTTCGCGCCTGTCTTTGCAAGAATGAGGTGATCGCAATGCACTGTTGATGGCACAAGTGTTTGTGGCAAGCCTGCAGTCATGAATTGCAACAACGCCATCTGTGCAGTTGCGTCTTGCATAGCAACACGGTCTGGGTTGAAGTCTGCGTAACTGCGACCGCGTTCCATTTCTTGTGTCTTTGGGTCAACGAGGTGGTTGATCAGAATCTTTTCGGCCAACGTGAGTGGTCGACCAAGGCGTTCGCGACCTAAAGCAGCATTGGCGGGAAGCGTTGCGTACACCGCGTTCACGAGAGAAATAGGAGTGCCGGCTGAAACAGTCATAGTGGGCCTTTCACAGGGCAAGAAATATGTACTTGCGTTTTGTCTTGATGTATACAACTATAATACAAGTGCGCACCATTCGCTATCACCAAATCGCTGAAGAACTCAAGGGTCGAGTGATGTCTGGCGCATATGCCGCGGGTCGTTTGCTGCCGAGCGAATCAGACATGTCTGCAGAGTTTTCGGTCAGTCGTGTCACCATTCGAAAAGCATTAGAAGTGTTGCGCGACAGTGGGCTAGTTGATGCCCGCCAAGGTTTCGGCTGGTTCGTGGCGGGCGAAACAGTCCGTCAACCTCTTGCGCGCTTGGCAACCATCGAAGATCAGATGCGGGCGTCTGGCATGACGCCGCAACGACAGGTGCTGGAATTCGCTTTTGAAAAAGCACCAGCAGATGTCGCGAAAGCTTTGGGCACACCTCAGGTGTTGCGCGTTCGTCGCATCAACCTTGCCGACGGTGAACCATTTGCAATTGTCACAGTGTGGTGCGCTGCAGAACTTGGTCAACACCTGTCTCGTGCCGATGTAGAACGTTCGCCGTTCTACGAACTACTCGATATTCCGTTTGCCGGAGCTACGCAAACAATTGGCGCAGATGCTGCAACGCAAGATGAAGCCACTTTGCTTAAGGTTCCGGTTGGTTCGCCAGTGTTGCGTTGTCAACGCACCACGCAAAGCGTCGAAGGCAAAACTGTGCTTGTGTCGCGGCATGTGTTTCCTGCACATCGCACAGAATTTGTTGTTGATTTGCCGTTTGTAGAGCAATCAATTGCTCCAAGCGGAATACGCCTCGTCGATTAGGCGAACTGTTTCGCCCAGCCTTGAGAATCTTTCTCAAGGCCTTGACGAATTGCATCAAGGACACCTGCACGAAGTCGTTTCTTGCTTGCGGCATGGGCTCCGGCATTTAGTGCAGCGGTTGACTTTGCAAAAGCAATTGCAGTCGGCATCAGATCTGCTTCATCAACAACAAGGTCAAGGAAACCGGTCTCCACTGCATTATCCGGAGTGAACACTTCGGCCAATAGAACTGAACGAGTAAGAGCAGCAGGTGTGACACGTTGACGAAGAATTTCGATTGTGGAATACGGCATTGTCATGCCGATCGCCACTTCGTTTGCTGTGTATCGGTAATTTCCCTTGATGCCGATGCGATAATCGGAACTAAGAAGAATGAAAACACCCATCGCTATTGCGTGTCCACCGCAGGCAATGACCACTGGAGTGGGAAACCCGAGAAGGCGAATAGCCAATTCCAGTCCACCGTTCAGCATGTCGATGGCGCCTTGTCCGCCCGCAGCAAGAGTCTTTAAATCAAAACCTGCTGAAAGTATTCCTGCACGTCCTGTTAGGACGACCGGAACACCAGCAGCTTCGGCTTGGTCGAGGGCTGCATGAATCTCTTGCTGCAATGCAAGTGACATTGCATTTGCTTTGCCGTCATCCATAGTGATGACAGCGACGCCATCGGTCAGCGCAAAGGTGACCAACGTGCCCATGGTGTTACCACTTGTCCCAGTGAAGAACCTTGCTAAGTGGCTCACGCTTTGCTGGCTTGAATTCAGTTCCGATTGTGTAGGCAATAGGAAAGAGGCCGCCCTGTGTGACCTTGTCGAACGGAATTCCGAGAAGATCTGCTGCTTCTTTTTCGCCGCCGTTCATGAGGTGAATCGTGGTCCATGCTGAACCCATTGCACGTTCGCGCAATGCAAGCATGAAGCTCCACACTGCAGGAAGAAGTGAGCCCCACGTACTGGCAGCAGCGAATGCAGGCAGGTTGTCAAGGCGACCATCAATGCAAGGAATCATGAGCATCGGGGCTTTTTCAAAATTGTCAGCGAGGAATCCGGCTGAGTCACGCACAAGACCCATGCGCTCTCCGCGTGAGTCACCAGCAGCAAATTCGCGACCTGGCATGTTTGCGTACAGTTCCCAGTTCTTGCGGTAGATGTCAGCGAGTGCTTTTTTCTTTGCGGCATCTTCAACGATGATCCAATGCCAACCCTGACTGTTTGAACCGGTTGGAGCCTGGAGAGCAATCTCGAGGCACTCTTCAACAATGGCGCGTTCTACTGGCTTGTCGAAGTCGAGGCGCTTACGCACGCTGCGGGTTGTTTTGAGGACTTCATCGGCTGAAAGGTTTAAATGCATAGGAGGCAGTCTGCCACGCCCCGAATAACAAATGACCAGCCAAGGTATGACAAACTGAGGTCATGAGCGACAGAGTCACAATCTCCATATCCGACGGCATTGCCGATGTCCGGTTCAACCGTGCTGATAAGCGCAACGCCCTTGACGGCGAGCAGTTTCAGGCCATCGTTGATGCGGGTGAGTCACTAAAGACCAACAAGAAGATTCGTGTTGTTGTCTTGTCCGGAGAGGGTGCCTCATTTTGTGCAGGCCTTGACCTTTCCTCAATGGGCGCAATGGCTGGCGGCGGAGAGCGCGACTCAGCAGAGAAGCAGCCATCGGCTGGCGACATGCAAGAGGGCCGCATCACTCACCTTGGTCAGCAATCAGCATGGGTATGGCAAGAAGTGCCAGTGCCTGTCATCGCTGCAGTGCACGGACACGCTCTTGGTGGCGGTTGCCAAATTGCACTTGGTGCAGACATTCGCTTCGCCCATCCAGATACAAAGTTCAGTGTGCGCGAAACATATTGGGGCTTAGTGCCAGACATGGCAGGCACAGTGCTTCTTCAGGGTCTCGTGCGTCCAGACATCATGAAAGACATTGTGATGTCTGCCCGCATATTCGATGGTCGTGAAGCACATGAGATTGGTGTTGTCACTCGTTTGTCAGATACTCCTCGTGAAGATGCCTTTGCCTATGCAGCAGAGATCTGTAAGCGCAGCCCAGACGCAGTGCGCGGAGCTAAGGAATTGCTGAACCGCATGACCTTGGATTTCGCAGCCGCCCAATTCGCAGCCGAGCGCCGCATTATTGGCAGCCTTGTTGGTGGCCATAACCAGCGTGAATCAGTCATGAGCGACTTCGAAAAGCGTGCTCCTGCCTTTATTGACGCCAAGTAAGTCAATAATCCCTTGGTGAGGGGCTGTCGGGTTCGGTAGTCTTGACTCTGCTCGGGCCAGCGTTGTCCCGGGAGAACACATTTAGATTCTCCGCCGTGCTTGCACGGTTCCTGTAAGGACATAACGCTTATGAACCCAGACCTCCCGCTTGCCCACGGCTTGTATGACCCACGCTTCGAACACGACGCATGTGGTGTTTCTTTTGTGGCAAACATCAAGGGTGTGCGCAGTCGCGAGATTGTGACGCTTGGTATCACTGCTTTGTGCAACATGGAGCACCGCGGAGCAACAGGTGCAGAAGCAGAAACTGGTGACGGTGCAGGAATCCTGATTCAAGTTCCCGATGTGTTTTTGCGCGCAGTAGTTGATTTCTCACTTCCAGTTGCTGGCGCCTATGCAGCAGGCCTGGTGTTTTTGCCAGCTGACCCAACACGTGCAGCAACCGCTGTTGCCACAGTTGAAAAAATCATGACCGAAGAAGGCCTGCGTCCATTGGGTTGGCGTGAAGTTCCGATTAATCCTGATTGCCTTGGTGCATCATCACGCGCAATGATGCCAATCATTCGCCAGTTCTTTGTTGATGATCCGGCTGGCGCACAAGGTATTGACCTTGATCGCAAGATCTTCGTTCCTCGCAAGCGCATTGAATCAACTCTCGTGGACGACATACGTACGTACTTTTCATCACTGTCATCGCGCACGTTGGTGTACAAGGGCATGTTCACGACACCTCAACTTGGAGATTTCTTTCCTGACTTGTGGGATGAGCGCATGGAATCATGCCTCGCGATGGTGCACAGTCGTTTCTCTACAAACACGTTCCCATCGTGGCCACTTGCGCACCCGTACAGGTACATCGCCCACAACGGCGAAATCAACACAGTGCAAGGCAACCGCAACTGGATGGCAACGCGTGAAGCACTGCTTGATAGCGACATGATTCCTGGTCTTGAGCGTGCATTTCCAATTTGCTCGCCAAACATGAGCGACTCTGCAAGTTTCGACGAAGTGCTTGAACTGTTGCACCTGTCAGGCCGCTCATTGCCACATGCATTGTTGATGATGATTCCAGAGGCTTGGGAAAACAACACCAGCATGGACCCAGCACGGCGTGCCTTTTATCGCTTCCACTCCTCATTGATGGAGCCATGGGATGGTCCAGCAGACGTGGCGTTCACGGACGGCACATTGATTGGTGCAGTCCTTGACCGCAACGGTTTGCGTCCGGGGCGTTATTGGGTCACGAATGACGACCTCGTTGTTCTTGCATCTGAAGCTGGCGTTCTTGATATCGAACCATCGCGAGTTATTCGCAAGGGCCGTTTGCAACCAGGAAAGATGTTCCTTGTTGACACGTCACTGGGTCGCATTGTTGACGACGAAGAGATCAAGGCTGATTTAGCTGCACAGCACCCGTACGAGCAGTGGTTGACAGAAGGCCTCACCGAACTTTCATCGTTGCCAGCTCGTGAGCATGTGGTTCACAGCAATGACAGCGTGATGCGCCGTCAACAGATGTTTGGATACACAGAAGAAGAACTCAAGGTCATTCTTGGTCCTACAGCACGTACCGGAACGGAACCCCTTGGTTCCATGGGAACAGATACTCCGATTGCTGTTTTGTCAGATCGTTCCCGCTTATTGTTTGATTACTTCCAGCAGTTATTCGCGCAAGTCACGAACCCGCCGCTTGACGCAATTCGAGAAGAAGTAGTTACAGCTATTGGCACAAGCGTTGGGCCAGAAGCAAACCTGTTGGTCCCAGGGCCAGAGAGTTGCCGCCAATTGGTGTTGCCGTTCCCAATTATTGACAACGATGATTTGGCAAGAATCATCCACATCAATGATGACAACACCCATCCGCATCTTGCCGCAGTAGTGATTAGTGGTTTGTACCGCGTTGCCGATGGTGGGGCTGGCTTGCGGTCAGCTCTTGATGATGTTCGTGCAGAAGTAACTGAAGCAATTATTAATGGTGCACGCATCATTGTGTTGTCAGACCGCAACTCAGATGAGGTATTTGCACCAATTCCGTCGTTGCTGCTCACGAGCGCAGTGCATCACCACCTCATTCGCGAGAAGCGTCGTACCCAAGTGGGCTTGGTCGTTGAATGTGGCGACGCACGAGAAGTGCACCACATGGCATTGCTGGTTGGCTTTGGTGCTGGTGCAATTAACCCGTACCTTGCATTTGAGACCGTTGAGAACATTATTTCGAACGACATGTATTTGCTCGGGTCAATGGATCCGTCGAAGGCCATAAAGAATTACATCAAGGCATCTGGCAAGGGCGTCTTGAAAGTTATGTCGAAGATGGGCGTATCAACCGTTGCCTCGTACACGGGCGCACAGATATTCGAAGCAATTGGTTTGTCAACTGAATTGGTTAACGAATTCTTTACTGGCACCGTGTCGCGTTTGGGCGGCATTGGTCTTGATGAGATCGCCGCTGAGGTTGCAACACGTCATGCATTGGCGCACCCAACACGTCCTGACCTTCGCTCGCACCGTCGTATTGAACTAGGTGGCGAATACCAGTGGCGTCGCGAAGGCGAGTACCACCTCTTTAACCCAGAGACTGTGTACCGCTTGCAGCACGCCACACGTGCAGGTCGTTACGACGTATTCAAGCAATACTCACGTGACGTTGATGACCAGTCGGAACGTCTTGCAACATTGCGCGGATTGTTTCACTTGCGCACTGGTGATCGTCCGTCAATCTCTATCGATGAAGTAGAACCAGTGTCAGAAATTGTGAAGCGTTTCTCTACAGGAGCAATGAGCTATGGCTCTATCTCTGCCGAGGCGCACGAGAACCTTGCAATTGCAATGAACCGCTTGGGTGCCAAGAGCAACACCGGTGAAGGTGGAGAAGACCCAGAGCGTTTCGTTCCGATGGCCAATGGTGACTCAAAGCGTTCGTCAATTAAGCAAGTGGCCTCTGGTCGCTTCGGTGTGACTAGCGAGTACTTGGTGAACGCCGATGACTTGCAGATCAAAATGGCTCAAGGTGCAAAGCCCGGTGAAGGTGGGCAGTTGCCTGGCTACAAGGTGAACCCGGCGGTCGCAAAGACACGCCACTCAACTCCTGGTGTCGGACTTATCAGTCCGCCTCCTCACCATGACATTTATTCCATTGAAGACTTGAAGCAACTCATTCATGACTTGAAGAACGCAAACCCATTGGCACGCGTTCATGTGAAGTTGGTTGCCGAAGTGGGAATCGGCACAGTTGCTGCTGGCGTCAGTAAAGCAAAAGCAGATGTTGTGCTGATCTCTAGTCACGACGGCGGAACTGGTGCATCACCATTGACTTCATTGAAGCATGCAGGCGCCCCATGGGAACTTGGACTTGCTGAAGCACAACAGACATTGATGTTGAACGGCTTGCGCGACCGCATTGTGGTGCAGGCAGACGGACAAATGAAAACTGGTCGAGACGTCATCATTGCAACACTGCTCGGCGCAGAAGAGTTCGGTTTCGCTACTGCTCCACTAGTGGTGAGCGGGTGCATCATGATGCGTGCGTGCCACTTAGATACTTGTCCTGTAGGAATCGCAACGCAGAACCCTGAATTGCGCAAGCGGTTTAATGGCCAGCCCGAGTTTGTCATTAACTTCTTTGAATACATTGCAGAAGAAGTTCGCGAGTATTTGGCTGAACTTGGTTTCCGCACTTTGAAAGAAGCAGTAGGACACGTTGAACTGATTGATGCTGAGAAGGCCGTGAATCATTGGAAGGCACAGGGCTTGGATATTTCACCGATGCTTGTGGTTCCGCAGAATCCATATTCGTCAACTCCGTACATGTCTGTTGCACAAGATCACGGTTTGGCAGATGCTCTTGATAATCAATTGATTGCGTTGTCAAAAGCTGCACTGGCAGATGCAACACCGGTGTCTATTTCATTGCCTATTCGTAACGTCAACCGCACGGTCGGAACAATGCTCGGCTATGAAATCACAAAGAAGTGGGGAGGCGAGGGTTTGCCAGATGGCACTATCACTATCAACTTCACTGGTTCTGCTGGCCAAAGCTTTGGCGCATTCGTACCATCAGGCATTGATATGCGTCTCGAAGGCGACAGCAATGACTATTTAGGTAAGGGCCTTTCTGGTGGCCGCATTGTGTTGCACCCGCATCGTGATTCACCATTCGTGGCAGAAGACAATGTGATTGCTGGCAACGTGATTGGTTACGGCGCAACTGGAGGCGAAATCTTTATTCGCGGCATGGTGGGCGAGCGCTTCTGCGTTCGTAACTCTGGTGCAACTGCAGTTGTTGAGGGTGTTGGCGATCATGGTTGTGAATACATGACAGGCGGCAACGTTGTTGTGCTCGGTGCAACTGGTCGTAACTTCGCAGCCGGAATGTCTGGCGGTATTGCATATGTCTATGACCCGAAGAATGAGTTTTCCGGAAAAGTGAACTACGAAATGGTTGAACTCGAGACTGTTGAAGGCATTGATGCCGAATGGTTGCGTACAACAATTGCGCGCCACTTCGAATTCACAGGTTCAGCAGTTGCACAGCGAGTCTTGAACGACTTTGCCACTGAAGTCACACATTTCCGCAAGGTAATGCCACGTGACTACAAATTAGTTCTCTCTGTTATGGCATCGGCTAAAGCTGATGGACTTTCAGAACAAGAAACGTCCGATCGAGTGATGGAGGCTGCCCGTGGGTGAGACAACAGGATTTCTAAAGTGGGGTCGCAGTGGGCCAACACGTCGACCAGTCGAACTTCGTTTGAAGGACTGGAAAGAGGTGTACGAACCATTCGATAGCGAAATTCTCAAGAGCCAAGCTGGTCGTTGCATGGACTGCGGTATTCCGTTCTGCAACAACGGCTGCCCACTTGGCAACCTGATTCCTGACTGGAACGACTTGGTGTATCGCGAGCATTGGCAAGATGCCATCGAACGACTTCATGCAACAAATAACTTTCCTGAATTCACAGGACGTCTCTGTCCGGCTCCGTGTGAATCTGCATGTGTGCTCGGAATTAACCAAGACCCCGTGAACATCAAACAAGTTGAAGTATCGATTATTGATCGTGCATGGGCTGAAGGATGGGTGACACCACAAATTCCTTCGTTGCAGACAGGAAAGCGCATCGCCGTTATCGGTAGTGGTCCTGCAGGTCTTGCTACTGCTCAACAGTTGACTCGTGCCGGACACTCTGTCGTTGTTCTTGAGCGCGCCGACCGTATTGGTGGCTTATTGCGCTACGGAATTCCCGAGTTCAAGATGGAAAAAAGCCACCTTGATCGTCGTCTCGAGCAGATGCGCGAAGAAGGAACCGAATTCCGCACCAATGCAGATGTTGGTGGCTCTGTTGATATGGAAATCCTGCGTGCTTCGCACGACGCGATTGTTCTTGCATGTGGCGCAACATCATGGCGCGACCTTCCGATTCCTGGTCGTGAACTTCATGGCGTGCATCAGGCAATGGAATATCTCCCCATCGCAAACAAAGTACAAGAGGGTGATGCATTAACGTATGACATCGATGCAAAGGGAAAGAATGTTGTCATTATTGGTGGCGGCGATACCGGTGCTGACTGTTTAGGAACAGCCTTGCGTCAAGGTGCAAAGCAAGTGATTCAACTTGAGATCATGCCTCGTCCTCCAGAGACTCGCTCTGCAGGTAACCCATGGCCGCAATACAACATGGTGTACCGCACTTCGTCGGCCCATGAAGAAGGTGGCGAGCGTATTTTCAGCGTGAATACCGAACGGTTCGTTGATGATGGAAATGGAAACGTACGTGCGCTCCTTATTCATGAAGTTGAAATGGTTGACGGTCGGTTCTTGAAGAAGGAAGGAACCGATTCTGAGATTCCGGCAGACCTCGTGTTCCTTGCGATGGGATTTGTTGGTCCTGACAAGGGCTCGTGGCTCGACCAGTTAGGCGTCAATCTTGATGAGCGCGGCAACATCGCTCGCGATAACGAATATCAGACAAACGTTCCGGGCGTCTTTGTGGCAGGCGACATGGGTCGTGGGCAAAGCCTCATCGTGTGGGCAATTGCTGAAGGACGTGCGTGTGCAGCTGGCGTTGATTCATACCTCATGGGTGAAACATCGCTACCGTCACCGATTCTTCCCGCCGCTCGTCCCTTGATGTGACAATGGCGGTGGCGAAGCGTCACCTTTTAGACCCTCACAGGCTCTACTGTTGTTGTTTGTGTTAAGAAACCGCCTCAATCCGAGATCAAAGTCCGCGTCGGTGGCGCTGGCGTTTGTCGTGGTGACAGGATTCGGTGTCGCTTCATGCGGGGGAGACACATTGGGGGTTGCCACAACGGTGGTCAATGTAACGCCCACTAACTTTGCAACGATTCCTCCGGTTGTTAGCACTTTGCCTGGCCCAACCACCACATTGCCGTCAAATGCCGTCGGCGCAGAAACGGTGTACACAATTGTTGCAGGAGACTCTCCGATTGCTGTTGCAAATAAGTTCGGTATTTCGCTCACAACCTTGTTGGCGTACAACGCGATGGTTAGTCCAGCGCAGTTTCCGTACCCTGGCCAGACATTGAGAATTCCGCCACAAGCTGTGGTGGCGCCTGTTGATCCCAATGCAACACCTGCTAACCCGGCAACACCCGGAGTTACTAATGCGCCAGCAGCACCTGTTGGACCTGGATGTGGAACTCGACCTGCCGGTACATACACCATTGCGAAGGGTGACAACTTCTGGCAACTCAGAAAAGATTTCTGCGTGTCACTCGCTGCGTTATTGAGCGCAAATAATTGGCCGGACATGAGTCAAGTTACTTTCATCCCAGGACAAGTAATCAATATTCCTGCCGCTGGCAGTTAATGCGCTGTATTGCGCTTGCGTCGTGCGTGACGCTCTAACGCATGAACAATTAGTTCATCAATGAGGTCTGGATACTCCAGGCCAGATGCAGCCCATAATTTCGGGTACATCGAAATTGGTGTGAAGCCCGGAATTGTGTTTATTTCATTACACAGAAAGCCACGCCCATTTTCTTCGAAGAAGAAGTCAACGCGTGCCATGCCTTCGCAGTGCAGTGCTTCGTATGCAGAGATTGCTAGTGCCCGAATGGTGTCTGATTGTTCAGATGTGAGACGTGCAGGAATGTTCAGAGTTGCAGCATCGGTGACGTATTTGTCTTCGTAGTCGTAAAAGTCATTACCGGGAGTTATTTCGCCAGCAACTGATGCGCGCGGAGTGCGGTTGCCAATAACAGCAACTTCAATTTCTCTTCCGGCTATCGCTTCCTCACAGATGATCCATTGGTCGTATGACGCAGCCAGTTGTGCTGCCGAGCGGAGTTCATGCAGGTCACGGGCTTTTGAAACACCAACGGATGAGCCCATATTGGCTGGTTTCACAAACATTGGAAAGCCAAGATAAAGAACAACGTCGTTGAGTGAGTCCGGCGTGACTTTGTCTTCGCGCAAAGTGACATGTCGTGCTTGCGGAATTCCGGCCTGAGCAAAGATTGACTTAGATACGCCTTTGTCCATTGCAACTGCGCTCGCTAAAACTGCACTGCCTACATAGGGAAGATCAAGAATTTCAAGAAGGCCTTGAATTGTTCCGTCTTCACCAAGAGGGCCATGAAGTAATGGCATCACAACAATGGGGCCGGATTCAGCCAATAGTGAAAGAACTGTTGAAGTGGTCTCTGATCCCGCAGCAACCAGATGTGTCGGCACAGATGCGGGGTCAATTCCACCGGCAGGCAGTTCGGCCATTTCAGGTAGGTGCCATTTACCGTTGCGTGCAATACCAATGGGCACGGTGCGATAGGTGTTGGAGTTGGCTGCGCGTAATACATGAGCAGCGGTCACACAACTCACGTCATGTTCAGCTGATTGCCCACCAAAAATAACCACAAGGGTGGTGCGCCGGTCGGTGGTGTCCATCGGTAAGACGGTACTCGCCACTAGGGTCGTTCCATGCTCATCACCGCCTCAGAAGTGGCATTAGTCGCTCATGGAACGCTTGTAGGGCTTGATTGCGAGGCATCAGGCATTGCTTTTGATTCTCGAACTCTTCGCCTCGGACAAGCGTTTGTGGCTTTAGGGGGCGACGCAGATGGTCATGATTTTCTGCAGGCAGCTGCCACTGCCGGCGCGCCATTTGCCATTGTGCAAAGAGGGAGGTCAATCAGTGCATTGACCTGTGTTGAAGTCGACGATTGTGATGCAGCGTTAACTTCACTTGGTCGTCATTGTCGCGATCGTCTTTCCGGTTCTCTTAAGGGTCGTGCGATTGGAATTACAGGTTCGGTAGGAAAGACAAGCACGAAAGATTTGGTTCTGGCTGTCTTGCGTTCGAAGTACACCAATGCGCATGCGCCAGAGAAGTCATTGAACAATGACATCGGCGTTCCTGTAACGATTATCAATGCACCTGATTCGTGTGAAGCATTAGTTCTAGAAATGGGAATGCGCGGTCTTGGGGAAATTGCCAGATTGTGCGACGTAGGCCATCCGCAGATTGGTGTGATTACTGAAGTTGGCGACGCACACAGCGAGCGAGTTGGTGGAATCGAGGGCGTGGTTCGCGCCAAAGCCGAGTTAGTGCAGAGCCTGCCTTCATCGGGAGTTGCGATTGTTAATTCAGACTCTGTGAATGCGATGAAAACTGTGCATGCCATTGCTGCGCGCGTTATGACGTTCGGGTCTTCTGAAACAGCATCGGTCAAGTGGGAGATTGTCTCTACCGATGATCGTGGGTGTTGCACCGTGCGCTTCACTTCGGGCGAGGAGAGCGCTGTTGGGGTTGTGCCGCTTCCTGGAATTCACATGGCGTCAAATGCTGCGTCAGCAGTCGCTGTTGGTATTACGTGTGGAATCGAAATCACACATTGTGTTGAGGCGTTGTCGAATGCACAAAGTGCA
This sequence comes from Ilumatobacteraceae bacterium, assembly GCA_030729045.1. Lineage (GTDB taxonomy): Bacteria > Actinomycetota > Acidimicrobiia > Acidimicrobiales > Ilumatobacteraceae > UBA2093. Next base: position 33,476 of record JANQYF010000008.1, on the reverse strand, counting down.
AGCCAACGCATGCAATGGGTCATTGGTCGACACGGATTGAGAATTCTTGATGATTCATATAACGCAAACCCAATGTCGGTAGCAGCAGCATTACGAACAGTGGCAGAGACTTCAGCCAAGAAAAGATTTGCGGTGTTGGGTGTTATGGCTGAAGTGCTTCATTCAGATGTGGCTCATCAAGAGATTGCAACATTGTGTCGACAATTAGGAATTGAGTTACTTGCTGTTGAGACTGACTTATACGGAACAGCCGCGTTGTCGGTAGCCGACATTGCAAACATTTTGGGTGAGCTTGATTCAAGCTCCGTCGTACTTGTGAAGGGTTCCCGCGTTGCAGCAACTGAACGAGTTGTTCAGGAATTGACTGCCTGAGTCTCAGCGCGTTGGTCAATCTTTTCGATATTGCACCACCACGATAAGAACAAAGCCCACAACGCACCCATATATAAAACAGGTCGGGAGCCAATCGCATCCATTACTGGTCCGAACAAGGCATTGCCGAGTGGAATTGTTCCGCCAAAGGCCATAAACCACAACGCCATCACGCGAGCCCGAATGTTTGTCTCAAGGCGACTTTGAAATACGGTCATGAGCGACGTTGTTGTGCCGAAGTACGCGATTCCCAGGAAAAAAGCTGTAACGAACGCAAGAGTCGTTCCGCGAATGGTTGCAAACATGGTCATTGAAACTGCAAATGCCAAGAATCCTGCACGTGAGACCTTGCGTTTGTCGAATGGAGCGAGAACGGTGCCAATTGCAAGCGCGCCAAGAAGCGCGCCAAAACCCCATGTGGCATAAAGCCATTTGTACATCACGGTTTTGGGTTGGATACCAAACGTAAGGTCAGCGACTGCCGGAAATAGTCCAACGAACGGAAGGCAGAACATAGAAAAGGAACTCATTGATAACAACATGCGACCAATCGACGGCCGGTCACGTGCAACACGGAAACCAGCGGTGAATGATTTCAGTCCCTGTTCCTTTTGTGGAGTGTGAGGAGGAAGTGTGATGTGCAGCACAGCCCAGGTGACAAACAAATACGTGGCGGCGTTAAAGATAAACACCTGACCAGCTGTAACACCCCAGCTCATCATGAGAGCAACCAATATCGGTCCCGAGACACGTGATCCGTTAATTGATGCAGAATTCAAACTGATGGAGCCGCCCAAATCTTCTGGTCGCACAAGGCTGGGAAGAACAGCAGAAAACGCTGGCGCATTACAAGCGTTTCCTATGCCTACGGTTAGCTGCGCGAGAAACAGAGTCAGAATCGGCGCATGAGAAATGGTGAGAATTCCCAACATGACTGAGCCGAACATTTGAATTGATTGCGCGAATACCAGCCACTTGCGGCGATTAAATCGGTCGGCCAGAACACCGGCGGGTATGGAAAGCAAGAGAAGAGGACCCAACTGGGCAAACACAAAAATGCCGACGGCTGAAGCTCTCTGAGTGCGTTGGTAGATGTATGCGGGAAGGACCACGTTCTGCATCCATGTCCCCATGTTCGAAAGAAAGTTCGAGTACCACATGATGCGGAAGTCTCTGTACCCAAATGCGGCTCGAGCTGTACCCGGCCTTGCAGGTGCACGCTTCTTCGATGTTTGGTACTGAGGGTCTGTCATAGGGGTCGGTTCGACGCTACTTCTCACGGCAGGCTTTTGGCGTGTTGGTCCACGCTTGCGGGTGCGTTTGTGACAATAATGACAGGGTGCACATTGATTCACCCGCCACAGTTGCGTCCACTACGACAAGTGCTGATAGTTGTCGCACAAGGTACGGCACATTTGCTGAGTGTCCGTTATGCACGGGTGATCTCACGCCGGAACATGCGCACTTCAAGTGCCGCACGTGCGGCTGGCGTGATAGTTGCTGCGACTAGCGCGACGGAGTGAATTTAACGGGCAGTGATGCTGGCCCAAAAATGCCAATACCCGATGGTTTGTACACAACGGGGCCATCAAGTTCTAAGTTCAGCATTCGTTGTGACAGAACTGTGAATGCCTCTTGCAGTTCAGCGCGAGCAAGTGAAGCTCCGAGGCAATAGTGAATGCCTGCGCCAAGCGACAAGTGTGGTTGCCCAACTGGTTCACGAGTGATGTCAAAAGTCTCCGGTGTAGGAAACACTGAAGCGTCGTAGTTTCCGGTACTCATTGAGGTACTCATGAAAGTTCCCTTCGGGAAAAGCACGCCGTTGTATTCAATGTCTTCCGATGCAAACCGAATAGTTCCGCCGACGGCTCCAGAGAAACGCAACACCTCTTCTACTGCGCGTTGTGCAAGCGAAGGGTCTTTACCGAGAAGTGCCCACTGTTCTGGGTACTCAGCAAACAGCGCAAGTGCGAGACCAAGTTGATTACGAGTGGTGTCTGTACCGCCAACGATGACGGCGTCCACCATCATTGTTAGTTCTTCAGTATTCAGTTTGTCGCCTGCTTCTTCTGCTGCGATGAGATCGGTGATGAGGTCATCTGCTGGCACGCTTCTGCGTTTTTCGATGAGTCCTTCTGTGTATTTCTCAAGTTCTTGCTGTGCATTGAGGAAAACTGGCATGTTCTGTGCAAGGTTGTCGCTGAAGATCAACAAGATCTCGCTAGCAAGTCGACTAAAGAGTTTCCAATCTTCTTTTGGTGCACCGAGCAGCTCGCAAATGATGGGAATGGGGTAAGGCTCGCAAATGTCGCCAACCACTTCGGCTTTGCCAGACGCAGCAAATGGGTCAAGGAGTGAATTCACTGTCTCGCGCATGAATGGGCGAAGACGGTCAGCGCTGCGAGGTGAGAAGGCAGGCGCAACTAGTCGACGCAAGCGAACATGAACTTCGCCTTCAGCATTCAAGATTGAAACTCGGCGACGGCCAAGAAAAGCTTCGTCGGTGATGCCTTGCAGTTGAGCTACCATGCCAGTAGCTGAGTGCCACCGCTTGTCGCGCAGGATTCCCATGACTGATTCGTAGGTAAGCACCGAGTACCCAATGTCAGTGCGAGCAAGCCAGCTTTCTTTTGCTATCCCTCGCAATAATGCATGGCGATCTGATCGTTGCTGGTCAACAATGAGTGGAACTTTAGGAATTTGTATGTCAGTTGCAAGCGATGCCATCGCTACAACCTATTCGCTGACAGCGTCTCGCGGCGTAACGAAAGGAAGCGACAGAGCTGTTGCCACAGCCTCATAGGTGAGGTGGCCGTGGTGAGTGTTGAGTCCGTGCGCAAGAGCTGGGTTTTTCTCCACTGCACTTCGGGCACCGTTTCGGGCCACTTCTAACTGGTACGGCAAGGTCACGTTGGTAAGTGCATATGTGCTGGTGTGTGAAACGGCGCCTGGCATATTGCCTACGGCATAGTGCACAACACCATGTTGTACATACACCGGGTCCGTGTGTGTGGTCTCTCGCGTGGTCTCGATGCATCCGCCCTGGTCAACTGCCACGTCAACAATTACTGCGCCTCGTTTCATTGACCGAACCATGTCTTCGCTGACAACAACGGGGGCTCGACCACCGGCTACTAATACTGCGCCGATTACAAGGTCTGCATCCAGAATGCTGCGTTCAATTGAACCGCGATTAGACGCGAGAGTCGAAATTCTGCCTCGATGAATCTGGTCGACGTAGCGCAAGCGATCAATGTTCTTGTCAATCAGAATTACTTCGGCTTCCATGCCTGCCGCAATCCACGCAGCATTCCAGCCCACATTGCCTGCGCCAAGCACAACAACTTTGGCAGGGCGAACACCTGGTGCTCCACCCATGAGCACTCCGCGACCACCATTGTGTGATTCCAAGAAGTGTGCGCCCATTTGTGGGGCTAAGCGGCCAGCTACTTCGCTCATCGGTGCAAGTAGTGGCAACGAGCCATCTGGCATTTGCACGGTCTCATACGCAAATGATGTGGTGCCAGCTGCGATGAGTGCGTTAGCGACTTTTGGGTATGCAGCTAAATGCAAATAGGTAAACAGCGTGAGGTCGCGACGCAGGAAACTGAACTCTTCTTCCTTTGGTTCTTTAACCTTTACCACCATTGGCTGGGCCCATGCGTCAGCGGCAGTAGGAACAATTGTGGCTCCCGCGGCAACGAAGTCAGAATCTGAAATAGAGGCTCCGTCTCCGGCGCCAGTCTCTACGCATACCGCAATGCCGTATCGCTCACATTCTCTGACGCCGTCTGGGGTCATTGCTACGCGGCCCTCTGCGGTCTTTACTTCTCGAGGGACTCCAATAGATGTAATCATCGCCATGCCTTAGGTATATCCCACGAATAGGGGTGAGTGTGGACGCCATGGTCCGATATGTGGAATCCTTAGTGCATGAAGAGTTTCAAGAACTTTATTAATGGTGAGTATGTAGACGCGAGTGACGGCCAAACAACCGCCATCATTGATCCGTCAACTGGGCAACAATATGGTGAGGCAGCCCTAAGTGGCGCAGCTGATGTTGACCGTGCAATGAAGGCGGCTGCACAGGCATTCAAGTCATGGGGTCAAACAACTCCGTCGGAACGTTCGTTGGCGTTATATCGCATTGCTGATGCCATCGAAGCGCGTGCTGATGAAATTGTTGCAGCCGAAGTACAGAACACCGGTAAGCCGATTGCACTCACTATGAGCGAAGAAATTCCTCCCATGGTTGATCAGATTCGCTTCTTTGCCGGTGCTGCGCGAATGTTAGAAGGAAAAGCAACAGCTGAGTACATGGCAAACATGACATCGATGATTCGTCGTGAACCGGTTGGCGTGTGTGCCCAGGTTGCTCCGTGGAATTATCCGATGATGATGGCAGTTTGGAAATTCGCTCCTGCAATTGCTGCTGGTAACGCAGTCGTGCTGAAGCCGTCAGACACAACTCCTGCATCAACCACACTTCTTGCAGAGATAGCAGCAGAGTTTTTACCAGCTGGCGTTCTTAACGTCATTTGCGGTGACCGTGACACGGGTCGGGCAATGGTCACTCATGACATTCCTTCCATGGTGTCTGTGACTGGGTCTGTTCGGGCAGGAATTGAAGTGGCCGAAGCGGCTGCGAAAAGTCTGAAGCGAGTGCATCTTGAACTTGGGGGCAAGGCGCCTGTCATTGTGTTTGATGATGCAGATATTGAGGCTGCGGCAGCCGGTATTGCGGCGGCTGGGTACTTCAACGCTGGACAAGACTGCACTGCTGCAACACGAGTGGTGTGTGGACCGAAAATCTATGCAGAGTTCGTAGCCGCACTTGCAGAACAAGCATCTGCCACTCGTACAGGTGGCCCGAAAGATCTTGAAGCCGCTTTTGGTCCATTGAATAATCAGAGTCAACTTGCTCGTGTTGCGGGCTTTGTTGATCGCACTCCGAAGCATGCGCGTGTTGTTACGGGCGGAGAGCGTCAAGGTAACGACGGGTACTTCTTTACGCCCACCGTGATTGCAGACCTTAAGCAGGACGACGAGATGATTCAGAATGAAATCTTTGGACCAGTTATTACAGTCCAGCGGTTCTCAGATGAAGACGAAGCGTTGCGTTGGGCAAATGGAGTTGAGTACGGTCTTGCATCATCGGTATGGACTCGCGATTTTGGTCGTGCAATGCGTATGGCAAAGCATCTTGATTTCGGTTGTGTGTGGATTAACACTCATATTCCAGTTGTTGCAGAAATGCCTCACGGTGGATACAAGAAGTCCGGATACGGAAAAGACTTGTCAGCGTACGCACTAGATGACTACACGCGCATCAAGCACGTAATGGCAAACCTAGAGAGCTAAATCGTTTTACCGATTTTGGTATTGACGCCAGGCTTCAGTGAACACTGTGGTCAGCGTTGACCGAATGAACTCAAGTTCCTGTTCGCCACATATAAGTGTTGGTGACAGCACTATCACCGGGTCTGCGCGGTCGTCTGCGCGACAAATCAGCCCGGCGTCATAGATCATGGGTGACACGACTTTGCGCAAAAGCCATTCGCTTTCCTCGTCGGTGAATGTCTCGCCGGTTTCTGAGTCACGCACCAATTCCGCAACACGGAAGTAGCCACAGCCACGCACGTCGCCAACAATTGGTAATTCGCTAAGAGACGCCATCACATCGTCGAATAATGGTTCGTTTCGCAAAACGTTGCCGCAGATATCTTCGCGCTCGAGAATTTCGATGTTGGCGAGTGCCACAGCACAACTAACGGGGTGGCCACCGAATGTATGTCCGTCTAAGAAGACTCTGTCGCCTTCTTCAAGGAACGGCGCAGCGATGCTGTCGCTGACTAAAACTCCGCCAAGAGGGGAGTACCCACTTGTGGCGCCCTTGGCAAACGTGATCATGTCTGGTTGATAACCAAATCTGTCTGAACCAAACATGTGGCCGAGTCGTCCGAATGCACAAATCACTTCATCTGACACAAGCAGAATTCCATATTTGCTGCACGTCTCGCGTACGCGTTTCCAGTAACCGTCTGGCGGTACCAATGCGCCACCAGTGTTCTGTACTGGTTCCATAATCACCATTGCGATGGTGTCAGGGCCTTCTTCAAGTATTCGACGTTCTAAATCGTCAGCACAGTCGAGTGTGCACGCATCAAGTTGCGAACATGTACCGCATCGATAGTGGTTCGTATTACGAATCTTGAGAGCATTCGGAAGAAGCGGTTCGAATGGTTCACGTATGGCGGGAATGCCAGTGATTGACAGAGCGCCAAATGATGTGCCGTGGTAGGAGTAATCACGACTAATGACTTTGCGTCGCTGTGGTTGACCGATGGCTGCAAAGTATTGAATAGCCAGTTTCCATGCTGCTTCGACTGCTTCACCACCGCTAGTAGTAAAGAAGACCCGATTGAGATTGCCTGGCGCGAGATCAGCAAGTTTGCCTGCCAGTCGCGCTGCCGGTTCCGTTGCGTAGTTCCAGATGGGGAAATATGCCAGTTTCTCGGTCTGAGCACGAGCAGCTTCAGCAAGTTCTTTACGACCATGTCCGATGTTGACAGTGAAGAGGCCGCTGAGCCCATCGAGGTACTTGCGACCGTGTGCGTCGTAGACATAGGCGCCTTCGCCTCTGTCAATAATGGGCAATCCGTCTCGTTGAACACCTGCGAGGCGAGTGAAGTGGCCCCAGAGGTGGCGCTGAGCGAGGTGCTCAATTTCTTCGAAGTCGGAGGGGTCCACAGATGAACACTAGATGTCAATCGCGTGATTCCTTCAACACTGCCGGAAGATGCCTATGATTTGAGCGACAGCAAAGGTGGTGGTCCAGTGGCAGATAAGCGCGGGTCAGTTGAACTCGTCAATGTGACGAAGAAATACGGCGACATGGTGGCAGTTGACTCCATGAACCTTTCAGTTCATCCCGGCGAATTTTTGTCGCTATTAGGTCCTAGTGGTTGTGGCAAAACCACAACCCTTCGCATGCTCGCAGGCTTCGAGCAGCCAAACTCTGGTCATATCCGCATCAACGGATTAGAAGTGCAACACATTCCGCCATACAAGCGTGAAGTAAACACTGTCTTCCAGCACTACGCATTGTTTCCACATATGACTGTTGCCGAAAATGTGGCGTACGGCCTCAAGCAGTCAGGTACACCTAAGAGTGAAGTTGCTGTTCGTGTCGCAGAAGCTCTTGACATGGTTCAGATGTCGAAACTTGCCGAACGTCATCCGCGCCAAATGTCTGGTGGTCAGCAACAGCGTGTCGCGGTTGCTCGCGCACTGGTGAATCGCCCTAGTGTTCTGCTTCTCGACGAGCCGCTTGGTGCTCTTGATCGCAAACTGCGTGAAGAGATGCAGATCGAGCTAAAGCTCCTTCAGAGTCGTCTCGGAATCACATTTGTATTCGTGACTCACGACCAAGAAGAAGCAATGTCTATGTCAGACCGAATCGCAATCATGCTCGACGGCCACATTGAGCAACTGGGTGACCCTGAGACGGTCTACGAGCACCCGTCGTCAGCTTTCGTTGCCGGGTTCATTGGCCGAAATAATTTCTGGACCGGCGTTGCCACCGAAGATGGTGCCATTGCCGATGACGGCACAGTCTTTATTGCGTCGCGCCCCGAGGAAGATGTTCCGAACGGTGAAGACACATTGTCGGCAGTTCGCCCAGAGTGCATGGTGCTCACGTCGGAACGCCCGCAACAGGCCCACAACGTGGTTCAAGCCACGGTGTCTGGAATTTCTCATTTTGGTGACGTGCTGCAATATGTAGTTACCGCAGGAGACCGCGACCTCATTGTCATGTCACCGCGTACCAGCACCAACCGCCCCGCTTTGGGCGACTCTGTCTGGTGCTCGTGGGCGCCTGAAGAGGTGTATCTGTTCTCGGCCCGCCAAGCCGGGGTAGTAATGGCAGAGCCGAACAACCACTAGACCGCTAGGGAACGCCTGTCTACGGACTAGGTTGTCCCTTGTAACGAATCTCTAACCACTAAACAACAAGGAGAAATCACATGACACAGGAACTACGAATTCTTGCCCCAGATAGCTTTCGCGAGAAGTTAAATCGTCGCGCGTTTATCAAAGCGGGAACCGCAACTGCTGGTATGGCAGTTGTGTTGATGGCATGTGGCGGATCAGATTCTGATTCACCCGACACCACTGCTGCAGCAGCAGTTGATGGAGCAGGACAAGCAACAGGCGACTGGAGCCGTGTCATCAACAAGTCATCCGGAACTCTTGCCATGTACACATGGGGAGACTACGACGACCCAGAATTGGTTGGAGCGCTTGCCGAATCAAGTCTTGGCGTAAAGATGAAGGTTGACTACTTCGGTAGCAACGAAGACCTCATCACCAAGTTGGCAGCAGGTGGCGGCTCAAGCAGCGGCTTCGACATTGTTGTTCCGACCGGCCCGTACATCGTGCAGATGGTGCAGAAGGGACTCATTCAGAAGTTCGACAAGTCGCTTCTTCCGAACATGGTGAACGTTGATCCTGTATTCCTCGGACAAGCGTGGGACAAAGACAACGAGTATTCAGTGTGCAAGAACTGGGGTACAACTGGTTTCTTCTACGACACCACCAAGATCAAAAAGGAACTCAACACGTGGCAAGACTTCCTTGATGCGTGCATGGGTGAAGCAAGTGGACAGTGCGCAGTAATCGATGCTGCACCGAACTACGCAGGTCCGTATTTCTGGGCAAATGGAATCGACTGGAACACTGAAGATAAGGCGTCACTTGATGCTGCAGAAAAGTTCCTCGTAGATGAATTTGCTCAGCACGTGAAGGCATTCGACAGCTACCCAAGTACAAAACTTGCAGAAGGTGCGTACACCTTGGCTATGGCTTGGAATGGCGATGCGCGTCAGGCCTACTTCCGCATCAAAGACGCTGGTGGCACTCCAGAAAATTGGCGCTGGGTTCTCGGAGCCCCCGACACCGAGCTATTCATGGACACTTTCTGCATCGCAGCCGGTTCTCCAAACACAGAAGCTGCACATGCGTGGATCAACTGGATTCTGATTCCTGAGAACTCCATTCAGGATCTCGAGTATCACGGTTATCACACCGGCATGAAGGAAATGGAACAACTCATTAGTGAATTGGCTCCAGATCTTGTGAAGGGCGACATGATTTTCTTCAAGCCTGAAGAAGTAGAGACCATGCGCACGCAAGTCTTGAACTCTTCAATCGACCGCTTGGTAGACATCTTGAACAAAGCTAAAGCCAAGGCTGGAGCCTGATAGGGGTGACCGCACCGGTCGCAACTACTTATCGCAAACGGCTGCGGGCCCCAAAGTTCGCACTCGCCTTACCGTCGATCATCTGGTACCTGCTGTTTTTTGCTGTACCCATAGCCTTCATTGTTGTTTATAGCTTTGCTGCAAAAGACGGGTCAAAGTTAATTCCCGTTGATTACGGCAATTTGTCTGGTGCCAACTATTCCAATGTTTTCGATGAAACCTTCTTCAAGGTTTTTAGGTCAACGTTGCGAATATCAACCATCGCAACAATTGGGTGTCTGATAATTGGTTTGCCTGTCGCTTACTTTGCTGCATTTAAGGTGCCGGAGAAATGGAAAGCAATCATCTTGGCATTGGTGGTTGTTCCCAGTTTCACTAGTTTCCTAATTCGCACCGTCGCATGGCGTATCCCGCTTGCTCCGAATGGATTCTTTTCGAAGTGGCTGGTTGACATGGGCTGGATTGGTACGCAAGGAATTCAAATTCTTGAAACACCTTTAGCGGTGCAAGTTGCGATCATTTACAACTATCTCGGTTTCATGATCTTGCCGTTGTTTGTTGCTCTTGATCGAATTGATGTTCGTATGCGAGAAGCAAGTAAAGACTTGGGCGCTGGTCGTGTGGCTACTTTCTTCGGCGTTACGTTGCCGTTGGCTGGTCCCGGAATCATTGCTGGTGTTTTACTGACGTTCATTCCAATGTGTGGCGATTACGTCACGGCCACGGTTCTTGGTGGAGCAAAAGGAAACATGATTGGCTCAATGATTGCGTCTCAATTCAGTGGTGCTCAAAACTGGCCACTCGGATCTGCAATGGCAATTCTCATGATTGGTGCAGTTCTGTTGTCAATGATTGTTGGTGCGGCAATTGTTTGGGCCATCACTTGGGTTCTGCAACATCCGACTCCTATTTCAACACGAATCAAACATTCACTTCATGAACGTTCTGTAGCTCGTACACGCGAAGGGAAGGGAGTGCTATTCAATTTTGACGTGTTGCCAATTGCATTGACTGTCTGGACTGTCCTTGTCTTGATCTTTTTGTTTATACCCATCGTGCTTGTCGTACTTCACTCATTCAACGGTGGAAGTTCTTTCACCATATGGTCCGGTACACCAGGCGTGAAGTGGTGGGCTGAACTATTTGATGGTGCAGTTGCGTGGGCGGTATTGATTCGTTTTGCAGCTTTGTTCGTTGTGTCTGTCGTCGTTCGTAACGTACTGATGCGCGCCACAAAAATCTCTCGCCGATTGCTTAATTGGTCGGGGCCAGCCGCCTTCGTTCTGGCATTTTTGATCAATGGAATTTCTACAGACTGGTATGAAACTGTTTTTGGCTTTGCCAGCATTGGTGACGCTATTCGCAACTCATTTATCGCAGCATTCGGTGCAACTATTTTGGCTGTAATTCTTGGTGGCTTTGCAGGCATCGCACTTGCTCGCCGACCTGGCGTGTGGACCAAAGTGTTTATGGCCACGGTGTTTCTTATTCTTGTGACTCCTGAAATCATGGATGCAATTGCGCTTGCCACTTGGTTCCCGCGCGTTGCAGATTTCCCCATCATCGGATATCCATTTAAGAACGGTTGGGGACCCTTTAATGGGGGCATGAACAAACTGTGGGTCGGTCAGTCTCTGTATGCCAGTGCAGTTGTGACGCTGATTGTTCGTGCTCGACTAGCTGGTCTCGACGAATCACTAGAAGAAGCTGCAGCTGATCTTGGAGCGACTCCTGCTCGTGCATTCAGACAAATCACCCTGCCGCTTATTTCTTCGGCTCTCATTGCTGGTGGTCTCTTGTCATTCACCTTGTGTCTTGATAACGCTGTTATCTCAACATTGATTAGTGAGGCTGGTTCCACAACATTCCCCGTGGCTCTGCTGGGCGCAACTCGTAGCACCGTCAAGCCGTTCTGGGGAGTAGGGGCAGTAATTCTGTTCTGCGTCACTCTTGGCGCGCTGTGGTTCGTCACAGTTGTTCTTCGCAGGTCTGGCAGTTCTTCAAGTGAGATCGCTGCCACCATTGTTGGTAGTTGACGTAGCGTTATTCGTGTATGGAACCTCCGAGTAGTCGCGCAATAGCCGTTCAGCCGGCCAACTCTCCGGAGTGGGTGCGACACGCAGTAATTGCTGGCGGTGGTCACATTGTCGAACCAGCCGATGCCTCAGCAATTGTGTGGACAGCGGCTCGAAATGCATCTGGCTTACGTGAAGTTCTCGACGCGAATGCTCATCTTGAATGGGTACAAGTTCCCTTTGCAGGAATCGAAAACTTTGTTCCGATTCTCGACGACAATCGCATTTGGACATGCGGTAAAGGTGTCTATGCAGAGCCAGTAGCAGAACATGCTCTGGCGTTGGCTCTTGCTGGCATGAGGCACATATCGGGTTATTCACGAGCCACGCAATGGACTGGACCTGCTGGTCGCAACTTGTTGGGCGCCTCAGTCACCATCGTTGGCGGGGGAGGAATCACTGAATCTCTCATTCGGTTGCTGGCGCCATTTAATTGTGACATCACTGTTGTACGCAGAACCGTGGAACATATCGATGGTGCTGACACGGTTGTTGGGCAAGAGAATCTTGTTGATGCACTGGCAGGAGCTGACATTGTCTTCTTAGCCCTTTCCCTGACGCGAGAGACGATCGGTTTGATTGGCAAATCCGAACTTGAAGTAATGGAACCACACGCGTGGATAATCAATGTTGCGCGTGGCGGGCATATCGTCACAGATGACTTGGTGTGGGCGTTACAGAACAACATCATCGGGGGAGCAGCTCTCGACGTAACAGATCCTGAACCTCTGCCAGAGAATCATCCGTTATGGACTCTTCCTAATTGCATCATTACGCCACATGTGGGAAATACTCCGGAGATGGCTGTGCCGTTATTGTCTGCTCGCATAACAGAGAACGTCAAACGTTTCATAAACGATGAGGCCCTGATTGGTCTCGTTGATGTTCGTCATGGGTACTAAACGAACGCACTACCAAGTTCTCGGTGTGTCTGCAGAAGCAAGTACCGACGAAATTCGTCGCGCGTATCGGGTACGAATGCGCGCTGTTCACCCTGATGTCAATGTGAACTCAACTGATAAATCACAGCAAATAACTGAGATCAACTTGGCGTGGAAAACTTTGTCGAGTCCTCAATTGCGTCGTGCCTATGACTCCTCCGTTCTGACCACGAGTTATACATCTGTCAGTAGCGGCACCAGGAATGCCGAGACCTTCATTACGTATTCGCCCGCTAAATTCCCGTGGCGGGGAATGATCATTGCTTGTGCCATTGGTGCAGCCTTGGTGTTGGTCGCGCATGCAATGACAACACCAAGTGTCCCTCGTCCTGTTGATCAATTGTTGTCCTCTGGGTCATGTGTCAACATCGATTCTTCGCTTTCCGCAGTGGAGGTCGATTGCGCACAGCCCCACGATGCAGTTGTGGAGCAGTTGATTGCAATTGACCGTACATGTCCTCTGGACATGGGTCAGTTCAACGATCGTCAAGGCATGGGCGTTGTTTGTGTCTTGCCCGCTCGGCCAGTGCCAGGTGTTCAATTGCCCGGCGTTCCTGGATAACTACAGAAAACCGTACTGATGGTTCCCTAGGCAATGGTCAAGCTGCAGGACATTAGGAACTATCGTTGGGCTAGTGCGAAAGTTATGTGAAAGACCTGGATGTGCGGGTCTCGCTGAAGTCTCATATGGCATAGACAAAGCACAACTTTTGGTGTGGGTAGATAACCGTGCTGTTCCGGAACGTGAATTGGCGGGTCGTCTGTGTCGCCGTCATGCAAATGCGCTCAGTGTGCCGCGAGGCTGGACTATTGATGATCGGCGTGATGCTGTTCCTAAATTGTTTCGAGTAAACGATGATCCGCAACCACCTCCGGTTACGCGTACAAAACGTGTTTCTCCGAAGAAAACAGAACGCGAGCGCCCTTCACTCTTCGAAGGAAATCCAGACCCTGACGAAACCCAGGCAATTCCATGGTCGCCGAGACTGGCGAAATCTGTTCAACCAGATGATGAACAACCGACATTCGGTCGATTGTTGGGCCGAGCATTTGGTCAACAGGCCAAAGATGAAGAATAAATCTTATGCAGTATTCGTCTGATGTCATCGTGTCTGTCGAGCCAGCCGTAGTGCACCCGCACGTTGCAGACCTTGCTCGTTACGTCGAGTGGATGCCAATGGTGCATGACGTCGAGCCCGCAGGTGACGGAGTGTGGAATGTTGAACTTCGCGCAAAGGTTGGAGTGTTTGCTCGGTCAAAGCGATTGCGTATGAAACGAACCGTGAACACGCCACAACAGATTGTTTTTGAGCGTGATGAGATTGATGGACGGCGACATTCACCGTGGAAAATGTCCGTTGCACTGCAGGCTGCTGAAGCTGGCTGTGTTGTAACGGTTGACCTTTCATATGGCGGGAATTTGTGGACCGCCGGCATTCTCGACAGGGTTCTTGCCGCTCAAGTTGATGCAGGAAAGACCGGATTAGTTCGCGTCGTTCAGGGCGCGTAAGCAGTTAACCGGCCATTTGCTCGTTGTTCGAGCAGCAGTGAGGTTCCAAAGCATTCAGACAAAGAATCTGAAGTCAATGTTTCGTGTAACGGGCCAGATGAAATGATTTTTCCGTCTCTCATCAGCGCACAGTGCGTGGTGCTGATGGGAATCTCGTCAACATGATGAGTTACTACTACAGAGGGCAGTTGCGGATTATCTGTTGCAAAGGTCTGAAGCAGTCTGATGAGATTTTCACGCCCACCAAGGTCAAGTCGAGCAGTGGGCTCGTCGAGCAATAGGGCGATCGGGTCTGTCATCAATGCGCGCGCAAGAAGAACGCGCTGCTGCTCGCCAGATGACAAAGCACCGAGTTCTCGATCTGCGCACCATGCAACACCGAGTCGGTCGAGACACTCCACAGCACGTTGGGTGTCTTGTTCGGAGTATGAATGCCACCAGGTCTCTAGTGCGCCGTTCTTTGCAGACATGACGACTTGAGTGGCAGTGAGGACTGGTCGAATCTCCGACGCAAGCGAGGCTGACATGTATGCAATACGAGGTCGAACCGGGCGAATGTCGAATGTTCCCAACGCACGGCCCTGTACGAAGATGTTTCCGGACGATGGATGGAGATACAACGACAGAACACGAAGCAGTGTGGTTTTACCGCAGCCATTAGGCCCAAGAATTACCCACCTGTCGGTAGGCGACACGGCAATAGATACCGAATCAAGGATGTGGCGACCTTCCCTGACGATGCTGACTTTGCTCGTTTGTAGAACCGGCGAAACATTGGACTCGTTGGGCACGAACACACGGTATCGGGCATGGCAGAGTAGAGACATGGTCGTCTCTGCGCACGAGGAACTTGAGCACGGGTTGGCTCGCGTCTTGAACGCTGCCAGCATCACAAATCTTCAACGGTTGTCGGGCGGGGCCTCGCGCGAGACGTGGCGTTTCACAGCCGATGGCGAGGGGTACGTACTGCAACGGGTGCGCGCAGGCACAGTTGGTGGCTTTCAAGTTGAGCCAAAGGTTTTGTCTGCGGCACATCGCGCCGGCGTTCCAGTTGCTGAGTTGGTGGTGGACGGCGCAGACAGAACTGAACTGAATTCTCCTTTCATGATCGTGCGTGCAGTTGAAGGCGAAACAATCGCTCGCAAGATTCTCAGAGATGACACATTTGCTACAGCGAGAAAAGTCCTGACTACACAATTGGGTGTAGCGGCTGCGCATCTACATCAGATTGATGCCGCTTCAATCCCAGGTCTTGTGGCCGATGATCAGATGAATAGATACCAGACAGTTCTTCGAGACCTTGGAGAGCCTCATCCGGTCTTTGAAGCGACGTTTCGCTGGTTAGAACTAAATAAGCCCGAGTCAACTTCGGCATGTTTAGTTCACGGGGATTATCGACTCGGCAACATCATGGTGAATGAAACCGGTTTAGGGGCGATTCTCGACTGGGAACTTGCTCACATCGGAGATCCGATGGAAGACCTTGGGTGGTTGTGTGTACGTGCGTGGCGGTTCGGAGGGGCATTTCCTGCAGCAGGCCTTGGTGCATATGACGAGTTGTTTGATGCATATGCATCTGTTACCGGAGTGCGGCCAAACCCTGAAGTCGTGCGTTGGTGGGAAATACTCGGCACGTTGAAGTGGGGGATCATCTGTATCTCTCAAGCGGCAACGCATCTGATGGGCATTGCCCGCAGTCACGAATTGGCTGCCATTGGTCGCCGTGTGTGTGAAAACGAATATGACCTGATTGAACTACTCGCCGAAAGAACGCAATGACAGCCCCACATGACCGTCCAACTGCTACAGAACTTCTTGAAGCTCTTCATGAATGGATGGAGCGCGACTTATTGCCCGGTGTAAATGGGCGTTTGCAATTCCACACACGAGTAGCAATCAACATGATTGACATTGTTCGTCGTGAACTTGAACTTGGTCCAGATCAAGAAGCCAGACACCAAGAAGTTCTGTCGTCGTTCGGAATGGGTGACGACGCAGAATTAGCGGCGGCGATTCGTAGTGGGGAATTTGATTCAGATCTTGTGGATGTTCTGAATCGGTTACGCCCTGTGGTTGAAGACAAAGTGCGAGTAGCGAATCCGCGTTACTTGCTCTGACCGCGAGATGCGTTCAAGGTCACTGGTTGGCCAGCAGCAAGCTGTCCACATGCGGCCGCAATTTCAGTGCCGCGGTTTTGTCGCGTTGTTGCGTTGACGCCAAGGTCACGCAATAGTCGCTGAAAAGCTGCAACACGTCCTGGCGAACTTCCAACCGTTGGCCAACCTGGTGTGGGGTTCAGCGGAATCAGGTTGACGTGTGCTGCTGGAGTGAGTTGTAAGCACAATTCAGCTAATTCGCGCGCATCACGATCTGTGTCGTTAACAGCGTCAATAAGTGCCCATTCAAATGTGATGCGGCGACCCTTTGTGAACAGGTATTCGCGACATGTCTCCATCAACATTTTGAGCGGATAGCGCTCATTGATCGGAACTAGTTCGGTACGCAGTTGGTCGCGTGCCGCATGCAGCGACACAGCAAGATTCACTGGCAAAGGGCGTTGAGTTAGCGCCTTGATGCCTGGCACAATGCCAACAGTTGAGATAGTGAGATGGCGAGCTGAAATACCGATGTCGCCATGGATTCGTTCAACAGCAGCCCAAACATTTGGTTCGTTGGCTAGGGGTTCGCCCATTCCCATGAAGACAATGTTGTCGATGCGGCGATTTTTGGTCGCTGCCTCGCGAGCGCTTCGTACAACTTGCTCGACGATTTCGCCAGGGGACAGTTGGCGGTTGAATCCGGCTTGGCCTGTTGCGCAAAACCCGCACGCCATTGCGCAACCGGCTTGAGTACTAACGCACACTGTTGCACGCTCGTCGTAATACATAAGAACAGTTTCGATGGGGTGGTTGCCTTCAAGAAGATGCCACAAGAACTTCACGGTGTCGCCATTTTCTGAAGTCTCACGACGAATCTCGATGAGTCCTTCTGGCAACTGTGCATCTAGTTTGGCGCGCAACGCTGCAGGCAGAGTTTGAATATCAGACGGCTTCTTAAAGTGTGTGTACATGCCAGACCACAGTTGGTCGAGCCGGTATGACGCTTCGCCTTCAAGAATTACTGCGATTTCTTCGCGAGTGGGGTCGTAGAGAGTTGTCATTGTTTACTTTGCTGCCACGTCGCCGACAAAGGCGAGTTCGCGATGATGAAGGGTGAATCCGAGCGAAGTGTATACAGACATTGCTGCGGCGTTGTCGGCGTCGACGTACAGCATTGCAAGAGGCACGTTTTGCTTGGCCAGGTATGCAAGGCCTGCAATAGTCATTCTCCGACCAAGACCCTTGCCGCCATGCGCAGGGTCAACAGCGATGACATAAATTTCACCCATCTGGGGGTCGGTGTCTCTATGCACTTTTGTCCAGCAGAATGCGGCGAGAGATGAATTGTCCCAATGCATTAAGAATCCCTCTGGGTTGTACCAGTTCTCGGCCTGTCGGGCGGCAACGACGTCGCGAGTCCAGCCGCCTTGTTCGGGGTGTGCATCAAATGCAGCGTTGTTGACAGCAAGCCACGCGTCTTCATCAACACCCGTTCGAAATGGCGTCGTCACGAAATCGGCGGCGAGGGCGAGTTGTTCATCGCTCAGAGGAAGAGACCTGCGCATCTGTACCAAGTGTCGACCAGATGCGAGCCTTGCGTTACTGGCGAGTTGTCTGTGAATGTTGTTTGGCTCAAAAACCCACCAATGCACATGTCCGCCTCCTTCACTCGCAACAATGTCGAGTGCTGCAGTAATGAGGTCTGGCGCAATTTCCATTGAGTCGTAACGATGATGGGGGTGAACAATGAGGTCAAGTGACCATGACTCGTTTCCACGAGATACCTGGCAGTACCCCACAATGTGGTCGTGACCGGCGTCGCGAACAATGACTCCGGCGAATCCCTTGCGTCCACCTTCACGTAAATCGAGCCAAAGATGGTCGTTCAATGGGCGAACGCCATCTGCCCGCCATGTGTCGTTAATCAGTGCTGAGACCTCGTCAATGCTTGACGGGTCCATCTGTCTCTTGATTTCGAGTGAACGCACGGCTGTCAGGGTACCTTTTGGCCATGGGAAAGCCGAGAACGCCAGCTGGTCGCGCAAAAGAAATAGCCACTCGCCTCGAGGTGTTGTATCCGTCTGCCGAGTGCGAACTGACCCATTCAAACGCCTATGAACTGCTGGCAGCCACCATCTTGTCGGCGCAATGCACTGATGTACGAGTGAATATGGTGACTCCGGCGCTGTTTGCCAAGTACCCAACTCCACTTGCGTTGGCGCAGGCGAACCCAACGGAACTTGAGACCATTATTCGCTCAACAGGTTTTTACCAGAGCAAAGCAAAGAATCTCATCGGCATGGGACGCAACGTTGTTGATCGATTTGCTGGCGTCATCCCGCATGAGATGGAAGACCTGGTAACTCTTCCCGGTGTTGGTCGCAAAACTGCAAATGTATTGCGCAGCGTTGTCTTTGACCTGCCAGGTTTAGCCGTCGATACACACGTTGGTCGACTATCACGCCGTCTCGGACTTACGACTGAAGAAGATCCGGTGAAGGTGGAAAAAGTCCTCAACGGATTCATTGATCCGCCAGAGTGGGGACGATTTGGCTTGCGTCTCATCTTGCACGGACGTCGTGTGTGTGACGCAAAGAAGCCGAAATGTGGCATTTGTGAGTTGGAAGATATCTGTCCAGCCACACTGATGCCGTCAAAGTCAAAGGCGAAGTGACGCCAGTCAAGTAGCGTCAGTGCGATGACAGCCACCATTTGTGCCGAACTAGGCGCAGCAGCAGATGCCGTAAACCGTTACCGGATGAGAGTCGCCGGGCTTATCGAGAACATCGGTGCAAACCACGAAGATCTCGTTAGTGCAATGTACGAAGCAGAACGGGCGTTGTTGTCAGCAGAACGTTTATTGATTCGCGCTGAAAAAATAGCCCGCTAGTACGTGGCTTCGTTGACTAAGTTGCCGTTGTGACCACATTCAATCCACGAGAACAAATTCAGGCGATGACTGGGTATCACTCTGCTCAAGTTGATGTGCCTGTTCGGTTGAACACCAATGAGTCGCCCTTTCCTCCGCCTGCTGCATGGCTTGATGCGGTTGCAGATATTGCACGGTCAGTTCAGTGGAACCGTTATCCCGACAGAGCTGTGACTGAATTGCGCGAAACTATTGCACGTCGTCACAATGTCGACCCAGCCAACATTTTTGTTGCAAATGGATCTAATGAAGTTCTTCAGACAATTCTGCTGGCGTATGGCGGTGCTGGCCGGTGTGTTGCAACGTTTGAGCCTACGTATCAGATGTATACCCAGATTGCCCGTGTCACGGGTGCCGAAGTTGTGCAAGGAGAACGTCGCGCTGACTTGACGCTTGATGCAGTAGAGATCGAGCGTGTTCTGACTCGTCATAAACCGTCGGTGTCGTTCTTGTGTAATCCGAATAATCCGACTGGAATCATTGAGCCACGTGAAAACCTAGAAGCGATGCTTGCGCACACAACAGGAGTTGTCGTTGTTGATGAGGCCTATGCAGAGTTTTCCGAATGGTCTGCTGTCGACATGGTGACTGAAGACAGGCCTCTCGCAGTTACTCGAACATTTTCTAAAACCTTGTCAATGGCCGCATTACGAGTTGGTTATGTGGTGGCACCGAAACAGATGATCTCAGATTTAGAGATTGCTGTCCTTCCGTATCATCTCGACTCGTTCAAGCAAGCCGCAACCATTGCTGCGCTGAATTTTGTTTCAGAAATGGAACAACGAGTCGACATCATCAAATCTGAACGCAGTCGTATTTTTGCGGCCATTAGTGAAATGGAATGCGATGTCTGGCCAAGCGGGTCAAACTTCATCTTGTTTAGGCCCCGGTCTTCGGCCGCGGCTGTCGTGTGGCAGCGAATGGTTGACTCAGGGGTGTTGGTGCGCGATTTCAGCACGACACCGAGGTTGACTGGCTGTTTGCGGGTCACTGTGGGTACACCAAACGAAAACTCGGCCTTCTTGGATGCATTATCAAGGGCTCTGTCAGCCAATTAGGCAGAAATCACGTAATTGACAGTCTGAGAAGGGTGTCGAGCGGCGAGAATAGAGACATGGCACGTACAGCCCAGGTCACCCGCAGCACTAAAGAGACATCGATTGATGTGTCTATCAACCTTGACGGATCAGGGACCGCGTCTATATCGACCGGTATCCCGTTCTATGACCACATGCTCGAGCAGTTGGCACGTCACGGTGGTTTTGACCTCACCATTGCTGCCAAGGGCGACCTACACATCGATACACATCACACGGTGGAAGATGTTGCAATCTGTGTTGGCGAAGCATTGCGTGAAGCGCTTGGCGACAAAGCCGGAGTGAGGCGTTTTGCCAGTGGGTTGTACCCACTTGATGAAGCACTCGTAGAAGTTGCACTAGATCTCAGTGGGCGCGCCTTTGTGGCGTGGAATGTTGAATTGCCCGAGTGTCTTCCACTTGGTAATCCAGCTTTTGATCCATCACTTGCCGAACACGCAGTGTCGTCGCTTGCCAGTGCGGCTGCAATTACATTGCATGTCAACTTGCGCGCAGGTCGCAACGTGCATCACATCATCGAAGCAACCTTCAAAGGGCTCGCACGCTGTTTACGTGATGCCGTTCGTATTGAATCGGCGGGAGTGCCCTCTACGAAGGGTGTTCTTTCGTGACATCACGCCCGCGTGTTGCGGTGCTTGATTACGGAATCGGAAATTTGCGGTCTGCGCAGAAAGCGTTAGAACGTGTGGGTGCCGATGCTGTCCTCACTGCCGATGCTCGTATTGCAGCCTCGGCCGATGCCGTTGTCCTGCCGGGTGTTGGGGCTTTTGGCGCATGCATGAATGCATTGCGTACTGCAGGTCTTGAATCCGTTGTTCATGAGTCGGTAGCGCGCGGGGTTCCGTTCATGGGCATTTGTGTTGGTATGCAGATGTTGTTTGATTCAAGTCAAGAAGATGAAACCACAACTGGGCTTGGCATTATCCCGGGTTCAGTGCAATGGCTATCTACTGATGTGCCACGACCCCAGATGCAATGGAATCAACTCAACATCACAAAGAATGATGTTTTGTTTTCAGGTCTTGATGAAAATCCGTGGATGTATTTTGTGCATTCGCTGCACGGAGTACCGACCAATAGCAACGATGTCGCAGCCACGGTTCATTATGGCGAAACACTCAATGTTGCATTTCGTCGTGGCAACGTATTCGCAACCCAGTTTCACCCAGAGAAATCCGCAACTGCCGGTTTGCGGTTGCTTGAGAATTTCGTTAAGTCAGTGACAGCATCATGATTCTGTACCCAGCGATTGATGTTTTTGGTGGCAAAGTGGTGCGCTTGCGTCAGGGCGAATATGACGACAGCACCGTGTACGGCGTTGACCCTGTCGCAATGGCTCTCTCGTTCGTCGATCAAGGAGCAACGTGGGTGCACATGGTTGACCTAGACGCCGCGCGGAGTGGAGAACCTGTAAATCGTTCCGTCATTTCATCAGTTGCTAGTGCCATCGTAGGGCGCGCGTCACTGCAAGTAGGTGGAGGAGTGCGCACAGAAGCCGACGCTGAGGCTCTTGCAGCTGCCGGAGTCACGCGAGTTGTTATGGGGTCAGCTGCAGTTGCTGACCCTGCGCTCGTGCGCCGTGTATCAGACATCGTTTCTGTTGCTGTGGGGCTTGATCACCGCAATGGTGTCGCAGCCACTCATGGTTGGACTGAATCTTCTGGAGTACAAGTAGATGCTTTGCTGGGGAAATTTCCTACAGCTTCAGCGTTTGTAATTACTGATATTGCTCGCGATGGCATGTTGACTGGACCAGATGTTGAAGGGCTAGCGCACGCTGTGTCTCAGACACCAATTCCCGTCATTGCTAGTGGCGGTGTTGGCTCGCTGTCTCATATTGCAGAATTAGCAGCCGTCATTGGCTTGAACGGTGTCATCGTTGGTAAAGCGTTGTATGAGTCAAAATTCTCTGTGTCGGAAGCCTTGGCGGCGTTGTCATGAATCCAGACCTAGTTGCGCGCGTTATCCCGTGTCTTGATGTAACCAATGGTCGCGTTGTCAAGGGGGTCAACTTCGTTGATTTGCGCGATGCAGGAGACCCTGTGGAATTGGCTGCCCGCTATGACGCTCAAGGTGCAGACGAATTGGTGTTCTTGGATATCACTGCATCATCTGATGGGCGCGACACCATGATTGACGTTGTCTCTCGCACTGCAGAGGAAGTGTTTATACCTTTCACAGTTGGTGGCGGTATTCGCGAATTGTCTGATGCACGTGCATTGTTGCGTGCGGGTGCCGACAAAATCAGCGTCAATACTTCTGCAGTGCAGCGACCTCAAGTGATTGCTGATATCGCAGATGAATTCGGATCACAATGTGTGGTGTGTGCAATTGATGCCAAGTGGGACGCTGCGTCTCATCAATGGATGGTCTTCTTGCATGGCGGACGCACAGCTACGGAATTAAACGCCGTTGAGTGGGCAGTTGCCGCCGTATCGCTTGGTGCAGGTGAAATTCTGCTCACGTCTATGGATCGTGATGGCACGCGAGACGGTTTTGATCTTGGGCTGACTCGTGCGGTGTCGGAAGCGGTTGGTGTCCCAGTTATCGCTAGCGGCGGTGTCGGCACGCTTGGTCATTTATCGGAAGGCGTCATCGAAGGTGGCGCAACAGGCGTGCTAGCGGCATCAATATTCCACTTTGGTGAACACACAATCGGTGATGCAAAACGCGACATGGCATCGCGCGGTATTCGCGTTCGCAATTCCTAACTAGGAAATTGTCTCTAAAAGTTGAGACAAAGCAGTGTTGCAGAGACGTGCGGCGTTGACCGCAAATGAATGATCAACGCCGTTGGCCAAAATGATTTGAGTGTTGCTCCACGTTGACACTGCAGTCGCCATTTCGTCTGGTGAAGTGAATTGATCATGCTCGGCCGCAATAATGATTTTTGGTCGGGGATTATTTGCCGCAGATGGAAGGGACTTCATCATCTGTGCAGGTGGTGCAACAGCAATCCATCCGGCAATCCAGGGGTTACTGACATTCAGGCCAACAACCGAACCGAATGAGTAGCCAGTCATGATGATGGGAACTTCGGGTGCAATGAGGTCAGATAATTCACATGCAGCAGCTAGGTCAAGTCGTTCAGAATCACCGTCATCATGAAAACCACCTGAGTTATTCACCCCGCGAAAATCAACGGCAATGGAATGACAATTGAGACCCAATGCCGCTTCCTGCATGGCTCGAACCACATGATTGAAACGGTCACCGCCATACAGGGGGTGAGGGTGGCCAATAATCACGACAGCTCGCACATGATCAGCGTCAGTGCGTACCAAATCGGCTTCAACATTGACGCCGTCAATGGTTTCTAGGTAAATAGTTTCCACTCCCACGGGGCAAGACGGTACCGTACTAACGGTGAGCAACAACGACCAGACTTCAAACAATTCACGGGGGCGCGTCATTCTTGCCACTGCCGATCAGTTGTCTGGCGTTGTCTACAACGCAGATGGTCTGGTGCCCGCGATTGCACAGTGTGTTGATACGGGTGACATCTTGATGATGGCGTGGATGAATGCAGAATCTCTGCGCATGACTTTTGCTGAAGGACGCATGGTCTACTACAGCCGTAGCCGTAGTGAGTTGTGGCGCAAGGGTGACACCAGTGGCGATCGCCAGTTTGTGCGCGAGGCTTATTACGACTGCGACGGCGACACACTTTTGTTCAAGGTTGATCAAGAAGGTCGTGGAGCCTGCCATACAGGCGAGCGTTCATGTTTCTTTCGAGCATTCGGCGAAGACGAATGACAGGTACCGCGGTCACGCCGTCGCGTGTTGAATTCATTGAACTAGCGAAACTGCACACTGTGGTTCCCGTGTGGACTCAGATTCTTGCCGACCTCGAGACTCCGGTAGCTGCTTTCATCAAATTGGTGGGCGATGGAGATGGCTTCTTGCTCGAATCAGTGGAACATGGCGAACGATGGAGCAGGTATTCCTTTGTGGGCCGTAACCCGCGCGGAACTCTTACCTTGCGCAATGGGGTCCTAACAGTTACTGGCGATGTGCCCGCAAGTGTTCCATTAGATAAGGGCATGTTGGCTGCAATGGAAGAACTGTTGCGCATCTATCGCGCTCCACTGTTCCCTGATCTTCCACCATTGCAGGGCGGACTAATGGGCCACCTCGGTTATGACGTTGTTCGCGAGATCGAAGATCTGCCAAATGTTCCGCGAGATGATCGTGATTTGCCAGACGCTTCCATCAGCATTATTGGTTCACTTGCCGCATTCGACCATTGGCGTCAACGCGTCTACATGCTTGAAAGTGTTCCGGTTGCAGGGTTGACCGATGCACAAATCGGCGAGGCATACGATGCTGCAGTTGTGCGGGTGCACGAAGCTGTGGCTGATCTTGCTCGTCCACTTGCATACGTTGCAGTGGAGCCGCCAGTTGCTGGCGAGAATCTGCCAACAACGCGTTCATCTATGCCTAATGGTGCGTATCGCTCTGCGGTTGACGTTGCAAAGGAATACATTCGCGCCGGCGATATTTTCCAGGTAGTTCTTTCTCAGCGTTTTGATATTGACCTCACTGCAGACCCATTTGATGTGTACCGAGTTCTGCGTCAAGTGAATCCAAGCCCATATATGTACTTTTTGCGTCAACCTGATCTCACAATTGTTGGTGGGTCTCCAGAACCTCTCGTGCAATTGGTGAATGGGCGAGTGGTGTCTCGTCCGATAGCCGGAACACGTAAGCGCGGAGTAGATGACGAGCACGACAAGCGACTTGCAGGCGAATTGCGTGAAAACCCGAAAGAAGTCGCAGAGCACATCATGCTGGTTGACCTTGCTCGTAACGATGTTGGTCGAGTGTCAACTTTTGGTTCAGTACAAATGGACGAACTCATGACGCTTGAGCGATATAGCCACGTAATGCACCTCACATCACAAGTATCTGGCGACTTAAAGCCTGGTCTCGGACCAATTGATGTATTGCGGGCAACGTTGCCAGCTGGCACCGTAAGCGGTGCGCCAAAAGTGCGTGCAATGGAAATCATCGATGAGTTGGAGCCAGTAAAGCGCGGACCATATGCAGGTGTTGTTGGGTATGTGGATTTTTCAGGAAATCTCGACACCGCAATTGCAATTCGCACAATGTTCGTAGGTCCAAAGTTTGCAAGTCTGCAGGCAGGTGCCGGCATCGTTGCTGATAGTGACCCTGCAGATGAAGATTTGGAATGTGAGAACAAAGCGCGAGCACTTCTCGCCACTATTCCTGCTGCTGAACGAATGACACAACGCCGCCGCGAAGCAGGAACAACAGCATGAGTATTTACTGGGCGGATGTTGCCCGCGACGTCATCATCGTGCAAGGTGATGATGCGCAGACTTTCTTGCATTCACAGCTTGCTAATGACATTGCATCGTTAGCAGTTGGTGCGAGTATTCACAGCTTGCTGCTTGAGCCAACTGGTCACGTGTCGGCGCTTGTGCGGGTAGTGCGCCACGAAGACACCGTGTTCACTCTTGATCTTGATGCAGGATTTGCGGATGAAGTAATCGTGCGGTTGCAGCGATTCGTGTTGCGTGCGAAAGTCACGTTGCGACGCAGTGATTGGCTAGTACGCGCTTTCCGCGGCACAGATGCGATGCGCGAAGTTGGCGTCGGGCCTGGACGTGCCATTCCGTACTGGGGTTCTGAAGATGAAATCGACGTGGTTGGCGATGTATCGCTGCTGCCAACATTGGGTGAAGTCACCGAGCCAGAGCGTATTGACTACTCCCGCGCAGATGCTCGTTGGCCAAAACTCGGGGTCGACGTCTTAGTGGGTGACATTCCCGGCACAACAGGAATTCTTTCTGTCGCCGTTAGTTTCACCAAAGGTTGTTACCCGGGGCAAGAACTTGTTGAGCGAATGGATTCTCGCGGAACAATGGCGCCTGTAGTTGTGCGCGCTCTTCCTCGCGAGGGTCTCGGAGTTGGTGCTCGTGTGATGGAAGACGACAAATCAGTCGGCACTGTCACATCAATTGGTTCACGAATTGCGCTTGCGCGCATCGCCCGAACCTCAACGGTCGGTGAACCACTCGTCTGAAACATCGCTGCGTCCACGTAGTTGTGAAAATTCAGGTGCGTGATTGAACAGAATCTGAAAGCGTCCCGAATCGAATTGCGATTGTTCGGAAACGCGCAGCCATTGCGCAGCGAGTGAATGATTTCCGAGTTGCATTGCGCTGCGAGCGGCTTGAAAAGCATTGCTCTCAGCAGGGCACAGGCGGTACGCCTCGGTAGCGAACCGCAAAGCTTTAGCGGCGTCTCCTGCAGAAAGAATGCTGGCCGCAATCGTCGCGTCAAACTCCGGGTCGCCTTCAGGGGCAAGGGCGGGGTTCAGCAAGAGCTTCTTCTGACGTTGAGGTAATGCAATGGTTTGATACTGCAAAAACAACATAAAGACGAGGACAGGGGCAAACTGAGTGTTGCCGCTGACTATGCAGAGCCCGAACAACACTGCTGTCAAGGCAGTGCTTGATTTCAAAACAATGTCGTTACCGCGGCCTGGCATGAAGTGTTCAACAATGCTTGCGACAAACGCTCCACCGTCGAGTGGCATGAGAGGAACAAGGTTGAGCACTCCCAATGCGATACCTGCCCACCAAATAGCAATAGTGGCATCGCTGATGGTGATATCCGCCCTACTGAATGGGTTCGTGCTGTTCAGTAACAGCACCGCGACTGCACAAGTTATTTGTAGTGACGGTCCTGCAATTGCGATGCGGGCTTTTTGTCCCCACGTCAGGGGTTTACGTGGTTCGTACGCTGCGTACGCCACCATGAAGTCAAGCGAGATTGATGCTGTACAACCAGACATACGAGCCGCTAGTGCGTGACCTAGTTCGTGAATCAATGTGAAGATCCCGACCGCAGCCGCCATCCATAGTCCAAGTGGGAATGGGTAGATAAAAACAAGAAAGGCCAGAAATATCCCAAAACCAGGCTTCAGGGTTGTGGGGAAGCCCAAAACGTTGAACACATTGCGTGGGGCGTGGCTTGCTGGGCTTCTCATGTCGCAAGTGTATTGAAGATAGAGGTAAAGCCGTAGGCGCCTAGACTTTCGGCGTGTCATACGTTTTTGCCTTCGACCACAAACATCGTCGCCCACCAATGGAGTACAAAGATCTCCTCGGTGGAAAGGGAGCCAATTTGGCTGAAATGATGAGCGTGTTGAACTTGCCAGTTCCGCATGGTTTCACCATTAGTACCGATGCATGTCGCGATTACATGCACGGTGGGTGGCCAAAGAGTCTCACCGACGAAATGACAAAGCATGTTGCGGCTTTAGAGAAAAAGATGGGCCGCAAGTTGGGCGACTCAAAAGACCCGCTATTGGTGTCGGTTCGTTCTGGTGCAAAGTTTTCAATGCCCGGGATGATGGACACGGTTCTGAATCTTGGCTTGAACGACAAGAGCGTGATTGCCCTGGCAACAACTACGAACAACGAGCGATTTGCATATGACTCATATCGCCGGTTCATTTCTATGTACGGGCGAATTGTTCTTGGTCTTGATGGTGCTGTCTTTGAGCACGCGCTCGACAAGGCAAAAGAAGTCGCCAACGCAAAGACCGACGCTGATATTCCAGCTTCAGCATTGAGAGAACTCTGCGAGGTCTATAAGCAGGCAGTTGCAACAGCCACAGGCAAGCCGTTCCCGCAGGATCCTGCCAAGCAACTCCGTGGCGCAGTAGAGGCCGTCTTTCGCTCATGGAATGGTCCGCGCGCAATTGCGTACCGAGTTCGAGAAAAGATCAGCCATGAACTGGGTACCGCAGTCAACGTGCAAGCCATGGTGTTTGGCAACCGCGACGAGAACTCAGGAACAGGCGTTGGGTTTACTCGCAATGCTGCCACTGGTGATTCAAAGCCGTATGGAGACTTCCTGGTCAACGCACAAGGCGAAGACGTTGTTGCTGGTATTCGCAACACTGAGGACCTCAATGCACTGAAGAAGAAGTTCCCGATAATTCATAGTGAACTATTGGAAATCTTTGCTCGACTTGAGCGTCATTACAAAGATATGTGTGACACTGAGTTCACGATTGAACAGGGCAAGTTGTGGATGCTTCAGACACGAGTCGGAAAGCGAACGGGTGCTGCAGCATTGCGAATGGCAGTCGAGATGACAAAGCCAACCGGCACTGGCAAGAAGGCATGGAAGATTTCAAAAACCGAAGCCATTATGCGTGTTGCCGCTGATCATCTTGATCAAGTCCTTCACCCGCAGTTTGCAACTAAATCGAAGAGCATTGCCAAAGGTCTTGCAGCGTCTCCTGGGGCTGCCGTCGGTCAGGTATTTTTCACTGCCGATGATGCAGAAGCTGCTGCTTTGGCTGGCAAAGACGTGATTCTGGTGCGTGCGGAAACTAGTCCGGAAGACGTTCACGGCATGATGGTTGCAAAAGGAATTCTCACCTCGCGTGGAGGTCTAGTCAGTCATGCTGCGGTTGTCGCTCGCGGGTGGGGCACTCCGGCCATTGTCGGTGCTGATGCGGTAAAGATTTCTGGTAATTCATTCACAGCCAATGGAGTCACAGTAAAAGAAGGCGACTGGTTGTCGCTTGATGGAACTACTGGTGAAGTCATGCTCGGACAGCTTGCGTTGATGGCTTCAAAGCCACCAAAGGAATTTGACACAATTCTGAAATGGTCTGACGAAGTGCGCAAAGGCAAGATGGATGTTCGAGCAAACGCGGATACCAACGAAGATGCAAAGAAAGCTCGTGAGCTTGGCGCGCAGGGAATTGGCCTGTGTCGTACAGAGCACATGTTTTTAGCGCCTGACAGGTTGCCGGTCGTGCGCCGAATGATTCTTGCTAGTTCTCCAGAAGAAGAAGCAGCAGCTTTTGAAGAACTACGGAAAGTTCAGAGAAAAGATTTTGTCGCACTACTGAAGGAAATGTCGGGGCTTCCAGTCACAGTGCGTCTGCTTGATCCACCACTTCATGAATTCTTGCCACACGTCAGCGAATTAGAAATCAAGAAAGCCACATCTGGTCTTGATGCTGAAGAGACAACGCTCCTTCACGCAGCACACGAATGGAGCGAAGTGAACCCAATGTTGGGAACTCGCGGAGTTCGTCTCGGTGTTATGAAGCCTGGTCTGTATGCCATGCAAGTGCGCGCGCTGATGGAGGCTGCTGATGATGTGGCATCGAAGGGCTATGAACCGATTGTCGAAATCATGATTCCGCTCACCGTCACTCGCGAAGAATTGGCTCTCGCGCGTAGTTGGGTTGAAGACGTTCTTGCTGACATCAATTCACGACCAGTTCCAAAGGCCAAAAAGGGTGAGAAATCCATAAAGCGGCCAAAAGTTTCTATCGGAACCATGATTGAGACTCCTCGTGCAGCATTACGGGCAGGGGAACTAGCTGAAGTATCCGATTTCTTTAGCTTCGGTACAAATGACCTCACGCAAATGACGTTTGGGTTTAGTCGTGATGATGTCGAGAGCCGAATGATGCCTGCATACTTGGAAGCCGGCCTTCTGAAGCGCAATCCTTTCGAAACAATCGACCAAAGTGGAGTCGGCGAATTGGTGTTCCTTGCTGCCGAACGGGGTCGCAAAGTGAAGCGTGGACTGAAACTAGGCGTTTGTGGTGAACACGGTGGTGACCCGGAGTCAATCGGCATGTTTTTTCGCGCTGGATTGAATTACGTCAGTTGCTCGCCCTATCGGGTACCGATCGCTCGCTTATCAGCAGCCCAGGCTGTCATTGGTGGTATCAAGTCAGAGACGAAGTAACGAACTACAATGTCGTAAATGTTCTTCATTGGTCCAGTCGTTGCTGCTAGTACTGGTTCTTCCAGCGGAAAGGTGGATCTCACCATAGAAGGATGGCATTGGCCAGTTCTTCTAGGAGTCATCGGCGCAATGTTGCTGATCGACATTTTGGTTGTGCATAGAAACGCTCACGAGATTCACACGAAGGAAGCAGCAATTGAGTCTGCAGTCTGGATCAGCGTTGGTCTGCTCTTTGGTCTCGTCGTGTTGTGGGAGTTTGGTTCAGCAGCCGCTGGCGAATACATGGGTGGCTACCTCATCGAAAAGAGCCTCAGCGTTGACAATGTGTTTGTATGGGCTGTTCTCTTTACGCACTTTCAGGTGCCAAAGATGTATCAACACCGAGTTCTTTTCTGGGGCATCTTTGGTGCCCTTGCCATGCGCGTCGGGTTCATCTTTGCTGGCGTTGCAATCATTAACTCATTCAAAATCACTCTGATTCTGTTTGGTCTTTTCCTTCTGTATTCCGGTATCAAATTGCTGCAGACTCACGACGAAGGTTTTGACCCAGCCAAGAGCAAGGCAATGAAGATATTTCATCGTTTTGTTCCCTCAACAGACGAACTTGATGGTCAGAAACTATGGACGAGGGTTAATGGCAAGCGTCTAGCCACGCCACTTCTTGCAGTCCTTGTATTGGTGGAAATCACTGATGTCATTTTTGCTGTTGACTCTGTGCCGGCAGTCCTGGCTGTGACTAACGAGCAATACATCGCTTTTGCATCCAATGCCTTCGCTATTCTGGGATTACGGGCTCTGTATTTCCTCCTTGCTGACATGCGGGACAGATTCCAGTACCTGCAGACTGGTCTCGGAGTCATCCTGGCGTTTGTCGGTATCAAGATGACTTTGTCGTATTGGTGGCATATGCCCATCGCGGCGTCATTGTCAGTGATTGCCATGATCCTCGCAGTCTCGATTGTTGCCTCGCTTCGTTCCACGTCAACTACGCAGTCGTAGGTCCTCTCACGGGGCACTAATGTCGTGCCATGGGCATTGCTGAGGACGACATTCAAAAGGTCAGGTCCTCTGTCACTTTGTCAGATGTGGTTTCGCCATATTCTCAACTACGACGCACTGGCCGTAGCCAAGTCGGTCTGTGTCCTTTTCATTCAGAACGTTCGCCGTCTTTCAGTGTCAATGACGAGACGGGTAGATACATGTGCTTCGGTTGCGGAGCCAAAGGCGACGTGTTTACCTTTGTTCAACAGATGGAACACCTTGACTTCGTTGGTTCAGTAGAACGTATTGCAAGCAAAGCCGGAATCGAACTTCGTTACACATCTGGCGCTGGAAATGGTGAACGTAAACATCGCAAGGAATTGCAAGCCTTAATGGAACGTGCGGTTGATTGGTATCACACACGTCTTCTTGAGTCACCTGATGCTCGTGCAGCTCGCGAATACTTGCGTGATCGCGGTTTGGCAGGTGACGTTGCTCGCTCTTTTCGCCTTGGCTGGGCACCCGATGAGTGGGATGCTCTCAGTACCTCGCTTGGTGCAACGCCAGCCATGTTGGCCGAAGTTGGACTTGGGTTTGTTAACAAGGCTGGCCGATTGCAAGACTCCTTCCGCGCACGGGTGATGTTTCCCATCTTTGATGAAAATGGCGCAGCAGTTGCCTTTGGCGGGCGCATTCTTCCTGGTTCAACAGACCCTGCGAAGTACAAGAACTCCACTGAAACTCCGGTGTACATAAAGTCGCGCACGTTGTATGGCATGAACTGGGCAAAAGGAAACGTGGTGAAAGAAGATCGCGTCATCGTGTGTGAGGGCTATACAGATGTCATTGGTTTTCATCGCAGTGGTCTAGCTACTGCGGTTGCAACCTGCGGTACGGCACTCACTGAAGATCACGTGAAGCTCATGAAGCGTTATGCGCGCAATGTGGTGTTGGCATTCGATGCTGATGCAGCGGGCCAAGGCGCCACCGACAAGTTCTACGCATGGGAAAAGAAATATGACATCTCGGTTTCGGTAGCTCAGTTCCCAGCAGGCAAAGACCCTGGTGAACTGGCAAGCTCTGACCCCGACGCTTTGACACGTGCCATTAATGACGCCATGCCATTTCTTGGTTTCCGATTAAAGAGATTGTTTGATGCAAACCCATTGCGTTCGCCCGAATCACGCGCTCGACTAGCTGGTAAAGCCATGGAATTGGTCAACGAGCACCCGGATTCAAATGTGCGCCGGTTGTATGCAGGTCAAGTAGCAAGCCACACCGGAGTTTCTGCTGCAGATTTGGTGAAGGTGGCTGACAGGGGAGGCTCTGCACCTGTAGTCATCGCAGCTCCGGTTCAACAAGCAACAGAGGGTGCAGGGTTTGTTGCTTTGTCTCTTCTGATTCATGAATGGGACACCATTGCCCCGTGGCTGATTGAAGAACTCTTTCCAGATGATGCATCGCGTGACGCGTTTCGTGCCATTGCAGCAGCTGATGGTGATGTTCATGTCGCGCTGCAATCTGTGGCGCCAGATGCAGCCGACATCATTGAACGAGCAGCCGTATATGACATTGATGCTGATGCGCTAGTGGAATCTCGTGCTCTTATTTCGGCTGCTGTGCGACGGGAATTATCGCGTCGTCGACTTGGGTCAGATATTGAGCAAATTCAGAATGACCGTATGGTGCGTAACGCCCTCGAAGATCTGAATAAACATGACAAAGCACAAACTGCAGCGGTGATATTGCTGCAGTGGCTCGCCCAGGTGGCTCAGGCAGCCACATGACGCGCCGGCCCACCATCGTGTTGCCGCATCCATCTGTGGATGCCGCCGAGTGGGCCACATTGCTTGCCTCGCGATCAGACGACGGCACAGTCGACCCGAATACTGTCGCCCATGTTTTTAGAAACGTGGAACTGAATCCGGAAATGATTCGTCATATCGAATCAGTGTTACTTGAAGCAAAAATCTCCATCGCCAGAATTGAACCTGATATCTCAGGTGAAATTGAAATCCCCACACCACGCCCGCTGAAGTTGGTGCCACCAAAGGTTGCAACGCCTCGCGTGTTGGCAGGTGATGCTGGTGATGCGGTTCGTATGTATCTCGGTGAAATAGGCCAGGTTGCACTGTTGTCCGCTGATGACGAAAAGAGACTAGGTCGTGCTATTCGCACAATGCAGGAAGCAAAGGCCCGATCTACCGAGGGAACATTGTCTGCAACTCAGCGTCGTGAACTGCGCAACATCACGCGCGAGGGCGAAGAAGCCTTCGAACATCTCATCACAGCAAACTTGCGCTTGGTGGTTTCCATTGCCCGCAAATACGACGGCCGCGAACTACAACTGCTTGACCTTATTCAAGAAGGCAACATTGGCCTCATGCGTGCCGCAGAAAAGTACGACTGGGAAAAGGGCTTCAAGTTTTCTACCTACGCCACTTGGTGGATTC
>JANQYF010000007.1:32643-34466 GCA_030729045.1 Ilumatobacteraceae bacterium | reverse complement strand
AACCGAATTACATCAATGACAATTGGAATGGTCGCACTCACGCTCGGAGTAATTGGCGCAGCTACTTCCACCACGATTGTGCAGTTTGCAATTTCAATGTTCCTCCTCAGCGGCGCAAAGGTGCTGTTTGATACTGCGCTCATTGTTTGGGTGAATGACCATGTTGAATATGAACGGCGTGGACGCATTGTCGGAATCATCGAGACCTCGTGGGCACTGTCGCTATTCATCGGCGTTGCAATCATGGGTCTTGCAACTGCTCTCATCTCGTGGCGTGCCGGATTCATTGTTGGTGCAATCGGAATGGCAGTCACAGGTTCACTGATTGCTAGTGCACTTCCGCGCGATGAAGCGCACGCACCAGTCCGCACCGAACTACGCGGCTCAATTCCACGCAATGCCTACTTCGTGTTTGCCTCGTCATTTTTACTGATGGGCGCAAGCCAATGTCTCGGCATCACGTTTGGTCCGTGGTTTGAAGATGAATTTGGTTTCTCTAGTGCTGCCTTGATTGGCGTCGTCATCGTTCTTGGGCTTTTTGAACTGGTCTCTAGTATCGGCAGTTCCCGCGTCACTGATACGTGGGGTAAAGAAATCAGCGTGCGTCGCGGAGCAGTTCTGATGGTGATTGCAACTGTTGCAATGGCAGCAGCACCGCATGTTTCCTTTATTGCAGTTCCCATGTTGGTGCTGTTCATCATGGGGTTTGAATTTTCACTAGTCAGTATGTTGCCATTAGCAGCCAACATTGTTCCGAACAGTGGCGGCATTGGCCTTGGTCTCACGGTTGGTGCCGGCACATGTGGCCGTGCCATATTCAGCACTGTTGCTACTTCGTTGTATGACTCTGTTGGCCCTATTGGCCCAGCGCTCGCAGCTATTGCATTATCCGCACTCACTGTGATGCTGATTAGCTTTTATGCGCGGTCGGTGCGATAACCGTTTGTGATTGGCATGCGTCGGTCTTTACCGAATGCCTTTTCTGAAATACGAACACCAGGGGCGCACTGTCGACGTTTGTATTCGTTGATATCAACAAGTCGCGCAATACGAGCAACAACTGCAGCATCGAAACCCAGTTTCTGAATTTCAGGCACTGTCAAGTCGTTGTCGATGTAATGACGCAAGATCGGGTCAAGGTCTTCGTATGCGGGCAGGCTCTGATCATCACGTTGATCAGGTCGTAACTCAGCACTTGGTGGCTTGGTGATTACGGTTTCAGGAATTATCTCACGCCCGGCACGTTCGTTGATGCGCCGACACAGGGCAAACACTTGTGTTTTGAATACGTCTTTAATGGCGGCATACCCACCAGCTGAATCGCCGTAGATAGTGAAATAGCCAACTGCCATCTCGCTCTTGTTGCCAGTGGTCAAAACCATCCAACCGAACTTGTTACTCAGCGCCATCAATGTCATTCCACGAACACGACTCTGCAAGTTCTCTTCCGTGAGATCTGGATCACGGCCAGTAAACGACGGCTGAAGCATGTCTAAGTACGCACCAAATGCCGGCTCAATAGAAACAACGCGATGATCAATACCTAAAGCGGAAGCAAGTTTGTCGGCATCATCAAGCGAACCTTGGCTTGAATATCGTGACGGCATTGCAACACCATGCACATGATCAGCACCAAGTGCATCAACTGCAATAGCAGCCACTATCGAAGAGTCAATTCCGCCCGAGAGACCAATGACAACATCGGTGAACCCGTTCTTGTGTACATAGTCACGCGTGCCAACAACGAGAGCGTCATACACGCGGTCAAGATCTGAGGCAAACGGTTCAATATGTGTCGGTGTCGCAGTTCCATCGCCAGCAAT
>JANQYF010000007.1:29715-32543 GCA_030729045.1 Ilumatobacteraceae bacterium | reverse complement strand
CATGACATCCTGTACCTAGTAAAAAAAGCGGGATTCGTCCCTTGTTAGTAAAAGGACACCACTGTGCCCATTCAGGCTGAATACATCTGGATCGACGGAACGTCACCAACACCATTGCTCCGTTCAAAGACCAAAATCATTCCCGACTTCGCCGGCGCTATCGCCGACATGCCGATGGATGAATGGGGCTTTGACGGTTCTTCCACAGAACAAGCACAAGGCGAATCGTCTGACTGCGTATTGCGCCCTGTCTTTCAGTGCCCAGACCCAATTCGTGGTGGCAAGAACGTTCTCGTCATGTGTGACGTGTTGCTAGCGAAAGACGGATCACCGCATCCATCAAACACACGCGCACCACTTGCAGCTGCACAAGCAAAATATGCAGACCAAGACATGTGGTACGGCATCGAGCAGGAATACACAATGCTTCGCCTTGATGGTTCACCATACGGTTTCCCCGTTGGTGGTTTTCCAAAGCCACAGGGACCGTATTACTGCGGCGTAGGCGCAGGCCGCGTTGTTGGTCGCGAGATCATCGAAGAGCACACACAGGCATGCATCGATGCAGGTCTTCTCATCGCAGGAACAAACGCTGAAGTAATGCCAGGCCAATGGGAATTCCAAATTGGTGCAGCAGACGGACTCACAGTGTCAGACCACATGCATGTTGCACGTTGGTTGCTCCACCGCATCGCAGAAGATTACGACGTGGTTATCTCATTCGACGCAAAGCCGATGAAAGGCGACTGGAACGGCGCAGGCGCGCACACAAACTTCTCAACCAAAGCAATGCGTGAGGGCTACCCAGCCATCATCGAAGCATGCGAGAAGCTTGGTACCCGCGTTATGGAGCATGTCGAGAACTACGGTGACGACATTCAGAGCCGCCTTACCGGTAAGCACGAAACTGCTCCATGGAACAAGTACTCATACGGAGTCTCAAACCGTGGCGCGTCAGTACGTATCCCCTGGCAGGTTGCTCGCGACCAAAAGGGTTACGCAGAAGACCGTCGCCCGAACGCAAACATTGACCCGTACACGGTCACACGTCTCATCCTTGAGACCGTTTGCGGCTAAGCCACAACCAATAATTACGGGAAACGGGGGGCCTTGTGCCCCCCGTTTTTTATTTCAAGTAGCCCAATGACCCGCCTCACGGCAGACTGAAGAGATGAGCGACATGATGGACCAACACCGCGACTATGTATTGCGTACCGTTGAAGAGCGCGGAGTGCGCCTGGTACGCCTCTGGTTCACCGATGTGCTGGGCACATTGAAGAGCTTCGCCATCAGCCCAGCTGAATTAGAAAACGCTCTTGAAGACGGCATGAGCTTTGATGGCTCCTCTATCGATGGTTATTCACGTATTCAAGAAGCTGACGTTCTTGCAGTTCCAGATCCGAACACATTTGAAGTGTTGCCATGGGTCGATAACAAAGCTGCCGAGGCTCGCGTCATCTGTGATGTACGCAATCTTGACGGTTCCATTTTTGAAGGCGACCCGCGCCAAGTGTTGCGTCGCAATCTTGATGCTGCGCGCGCAATGGGATACGAATTCCTTATTGCTCCCGACATGGAGTACTTCTACTTCGAGCCACCTGTTCGCGGCCAGATACCAGTACCTCTTGATGAAGGTGGTTTCTTTGATCTCACTACAACTGACGTCGCATCGTCACTGCGCAAACAAACCATTCGCACACTTGAGACAATGGGAATTCCTGTTGAGTACTCATTCCACGAAGATGCTCCAAGTCAGCAAGAAATAGACCTGCGTCATACTGATGCCCTCTCTATGGCTGACAGCGTCATGACCTTCCGCATGATCGTGAAAGAAATTGCAGCAATGAACAACGTGCACGCCACGTTCATGCCAAAGCCACTTGAAGGCGTTCAGGGTTCCGGCATGCACTTGCATTTGTCATTGTTCTCTGGCGACACCAATGCGTTCTACTCAGAGGATGACCCGAACAACTTGTCACCTGTTGCCAAGTCATTCATGGCTGGCCTGTTGCGCCATGCTGCCGAAATCACTGCCGTTACAAACCAAACGGTCAACAGTTACAAGCGCCTCGTGCCTGGTTTCGAAGCACCTGTTCACATCAGTTGGGCACGCAACAACCGCAGTGGCCTTATTCGCGTGCCAATTCCAAAGCGTGGAAGCGTTAGCGCCACCCGTATTGAATACCGTTCGCCAGACCCAGCATGTAACCCATACCTTGCGTTCTCTGTCATTCTTGCTGCCGGCATGAAAGGTATTCGCGAAGGATACGAACTAGAGCCAGAGGCCGACGCCAACTTGTTTGAAATGGACGATGCGGCACTAGACAAGTTGGGCATCCGCCAGTTGCCACAATCACTGAACGACGCGCTCAAAGTTATGGAGACATCTGAACTTGTTCAAGAAGTTCTCGGTGAGCACATCTTTGAATGGTTCCTTCGCAACAAGCGTCATGAATGGCGCGAGTACAAGACTCAAGTCACCCCGTTCGAACTCAATCGCTACCTCAAGTCGTTATAACTCTCCCTATGGTTACTTCCGACATGATTGTTGTGTTCCCCGCGAACCCCACTCCTGATTTAGCGCGCACCCTTGATTTAGGTGGCTACCGCTGGAAGGCAGTGTCTGGCGCAGACGAAGCCGGCAAATGTGAACCGCAAGCCGGCTGGATGGGTGCAATCATCGCGTGTGATGAAGACCCAGAAAATGCGTGGGCATTTGCTCGTGCATTACGCAAGCGTGACAATGCCGTTGATTCAGTAATTATTCTTGTCTCTGGCACACAACTTGGTGATCTTGAATTGCGCGATGACTTGTTTGATGACTTCTG
>JANQYF010000007.1:28235-29615 GCA_030729045.1 Ilumatobacteraceae bacterium | reverse complement strand
TGGGGATACGAATATTACGGAGGCGCTCGCACCGTTGACGTTCATGTCCGTCGTCTACGCGCAAAGCTTGGTGAAGAACACGCCAACCTGATTCAAACTGTCCGCAGCGTTGGATATCGCTTCGGCCAATCCCGCTGGGGTTCCTAGCTTTACGCAGCGCGAACAAACGCTGTCACGGAGTCAGCAATCATCTGCACTGCAATGGCAGCAAGCAACATGCCTGCTACTCGCGCTAGTAACACCACACCGGCGGGACGAAAGATCTTCTTAACGATGCCGCTGAACCGAAGTGTGATGAGCGATACCGACAATGCACATGCGATAGCCGCAACAACACTGAACCATTCAGCTGTTCCTTCAGCTTTTCCAAAAAACACAATGGTGGCCACAATGGCACCAGGGCCGGCAAGCAGAGGTGTTCCCAGTGGAACCATTGCAATTGATGTGCGCTGTTCGGGAGACGCCACTTCAAAAGAATCTTCGCTGTTGCCATTGCCGTAGAGCAACTGCAAGGCAACGAGAAGAAGCAGTAACCCGCCAGCACCTTGCAACGCAGGAACAGAGACATTCAAATAATCAAGAACTGTGCGTCCACCGACTGCGAACAGTGAAATGACGAAGAACGCGGTTCCCACGGCCATAAAAGCAGCGCGATGGCGTTCTTTCTCTGACAAACGTTGTGTAACTGCCAAAAAGATTGGCACATTGCCAGGGGGATCCAGAATGACCAACATGGTCACAAGAACCTCACCAAATAAACGCATACGTTGAGGTTATGCGGTTAACGCAGTGCGTCAGCGAACATGACGGCTGCAAAGACAAAGAATGCGATTGACGATGCGATTCGCACTGTCTTTGCTTGCAATCGATCACCGAGTGCTTTACCAACTGCAATAGCAAGACCATCGGCGACAACCATGCCGACAGTTGAGCCTGCCCACGTGCCTACGAGTCCTTCAGTGGTTGCAAGAGTGACAGTGGCAAGCATCGTCTTGTCGCCAAGTTCTGCCAGGAAGAACACTGTGCCAACAGCCATGATGATGTGCTTAGAAGAGACCTTGGTGCTCTCTTTGTCTTCTTCTGTTAGTTCGTCGCCACGGAGAGTCCAAATTCCGAAGCCCACAAAAGCAATAGCACCAATAATGCTGATGAGTTTTGTTGGTAACGCTGTGCCAATAGCCCCGCCCAAAGCGACTGAGAAGAGATGCACAATGCCAGTTGCCAATGTGATTGCAATCAGTACAGGCACTGTTTTGTAGCGTGTTGCAAATGCAAGAGCCATTAATTGGCTTTTGTCACCTAGTTCGGCAACGAAAATGACTCCGAAAGATAAAAGAAAAGCGTGAAGCATTATTGGTTGAGCTGCTGCATCTTTGTTGC
>JANQYF010000007.1:15007-28135 GCA_030729045.1 Ilumatobacteraceae bacterium | reverse complement strand
GCGTTCTCTGCAAAGTGAGTATGCAAGCGAACATCAAGTAATTCAGCAAGTTCAGCAGAGCGAATCATGAGGTCTTTCGTGACACTGAATGGCGAGCACGGTGCAAGTGCAATGCGGGTCATCGCGCCAAAAGAACGATCATGGTGTTTTTCAACGGCTTCTTTTGAGAACGCGAGAATCTCATCATCTTCTTGCACCACATCGTCTGGCGGGAGTCCTCCATCTTTTTGCGACAGTGACATAGAGCCACGTGTTGGGTGAAAACGAATTCCTAAATCTTTTGCTGCAGCAATTTCTGCTGACAACAAATCCCCGCCATTACGTGGGTGCAAGTACAAATGATCCGTGCTCGTTGTGCAACCAGACAAAGCGAGTTCGGCTAAACCGATCCATGCAGACACATGTGCGCCTTCTTCATCGAGTGCTCTCCATAGTGGGTACAGCGTTTGTAGCCATCCGAATAATGGAGACGATGTCATTGGCGGATACGCACGAGTGAGGTTCTGGTACAGGTGATGATGAGTATTGATGAGGCCAGGAGTTACTAAACACCCTGTTGCATCAATACGTTCAGTTGCAGCAGGCACAGGGTCTGTTGAAGTACCAACGCCAGAGATGAGGCCGTTTGTTATGGCAACCCATCCACCAGGTAATTCACGACGTGCATTGTCAACCGTTGCAACAAGGCGGGCGTTATGAATAAGAAGGTCAGCGGTCATACGTAGACCTAAAGATGCGAACTACTAGTAGTTCGAGTCGATGAGTTCACTGCCCTCGTGGCGAATCTCTGCATCGCGATACAAGAAGTGACCAATGAGAGCGGCAAGTGCTGCTGTTGACAATCCAACAACAATTGGAAACGAGAGGAGTACTACAACAAGAATGATGGGGCCTGGCATGGCTTACTTACCTTTCGATTCGGGCTTGAACGCCCATGCTTCGATTTCGACTGCTCCACCAAATGGTAGCGACGCGACACCAATGGTGCTACGTGCAGGACGTGCTGTGCCGAACCCTTTTGCGTATGCCTCGTTGAAGGTTGCAAACGTATCCATGTCGGTGAGGAAGCAGAGAGTCTTTGAAATGTCGTTGATGCTCGCGCCCATAGAAGCAAGTTGAGCTTTCAAGTTCACAATTGCCTGATTGGTCTGTGCAAGAACACCGCCTTCAACAATTGCTCCGTCTTTCATTCCGAGCTGGCCGGACACGATGATCCAGTCGCCTGCGCGAACAACGGGGGTATATGGGGGCTGCGGTGCTGCTGACATAGACCCAACCTTACGCCACGGCACCGAGTGCGTACGATTGAATCTCATGGCCCCTTTCCCCGTTTATAGCCGTCGCCGATTTCTGGCACTTTCAGCCTCATTGGGGCTTGGCGGCTTGGTTGCCGCTTGTGGTGGGTCATCTTCAAGTTCAGGGGCTATCGATGGCATCTCAGGCACGTTGCAAGTAGTGAAACGATTTCCCACCACTGGTTTGGTGCCTGGTTCTATTCGTCTTCCCATTTCACTAGCTGACACTTCTGGAGTGTTAACCACAGATGGAAAAGTGAAATTGCCTCAGACCTTGACGGGGAAAGTAATTGACGCCGCATCAGGCGACGTTGTTGTTGCATCTGTATCTGCCGACAAACATGACGTAAACATGCCAACTCCGTATTGGCCGTTCATTGTTGATGTGCAAAAAGTTGGTGTCTATCTATTGATACTTGACGCAGCGCCAGAATCAGAGATGTCATTTCAAGTTGAAGAACGCGTAAACGTGTTGAGCCCGTTAGTGGGCGATGCGTTGCCTCCGTTTGATACTCCAACTGTTGACAACAAACGTGGTGTTGACCCCATCTGTACTAGCCCTCAAGGCACGTGCCCATTTCATGAGGTGACTTTGACCGAGGCACTACAGAGCGGAAAACCAGTCATTTACTTGATCGGTACACCGGCCTATTGCAAAACAGGCACATGCGCACCAGGCCTTGATGCACTTATTGCATTATCGAAAAAAGTTGGTGACGCTGCGGTGTTTGTGCACGCTGATGTTTATACAGACAAAACAGCGACTACTGCTGCACCGGCAGTTCTGGCGTACAAGTTGGCATACGAGCCATTGCTGTACATCACAGATGCAAAAGGTGTGTTGGTGAACAGGCTTGACGCAGTGTTCGACGTAACTGAAATGAGCAGCGCGTTAGCTGCTGTGGGAATTAGCTAAACGACTTACCGCAACCGCATGAGCGTGTTGCAGATGGGTTTGTGATTGCGAAACCTTGTTCGTTCAGACCATCTTTGTAGTCGAGGCTTGCGCCTTCAAGCATGGGAGCTGATGCTGGGTCAACAACAACGCGCACTGCACCAAATGTGAGTGTGATGTCGTCGGTAGCAATGTCGCCATCGAAGTACATGTCGTATGAGAAGCCTGAGCAACCGCCGGACTTCACTGCAACGCGAAGTGCCATCTCTGATGCGCCTTCTGCTTCGAGAAGCTGGGCTACTTTGCTTGCTGCATTGTCTGTGAGAGTGATCATGGTGGACCTTTCGAAGCGGGTTCCTGTACTTCCCCAATATTAGGCACAGGGAATGGCATTAACAATACGCCAGTAGGATTAATTATGTGAGCAAGAGAGCCGTTGCAGCGCCCTCCATCGAGGAAGTCCAAAACCTGCTCCGTGCTGTCATAGACCCCGAATTGGGCGACAACATCGTCGATTTGGGCATGGCTGGGGCCATCACCATGGCTGATGGCGTCGTCACTATTGGCGTGAAACTCACCATTCGGGGCTGCCCGTTGCGCGCCCAGATTCAAAAAGACATCCGTTCTCGCCTCGAGGTGCACCCCTGGGTCACCAAAGTAAAGATCGACTGGGGCGAAATGACTCCAGAAGAGCGCACCGATGTTATGTCGCGCGCCAGGTGGAATGCGCGTGAGAACGCCACAGATACTGCCGTGCCATTGTCTGCACGTGTCCTTGCAATTGCAAGTGGCAAAGGCGGAGTCGGTAAATCTTCTGTCACTGTGAACTTGGCAGCTGCACTTGCAGCAGCCGGAAAAACTGTTGGCGTTCTTGATGCTGACATTTGGGGATTCTCTATCCCTCGCATGTTGGGCATGCCAGACCGTTTGGAAGCAGCTGCTGTTCCTGGCCACGACAAGCCAATGATTATTCCGAACGAACGTGTCATCGGAAACGGATTGCTGAAAGTCGTCTCAACCGGAATGTTGGTGGAAGACGAAGGCACTGCGCTGATGTGGCGTGGCCTCATGCTGACAAAAGCTGTTGAGCAATTTCTGAATGATGTCAACTGGGGTCATCTTGATTATTTACTGATTGATATGCCGCCAGGAACTGGTGACGTGCAAATGGGGCTTGCTCGCATGTTGCCACGCACAGATTTATTGATTGTCACTACTCCTGCAGTGTCTGCACAGAAGGTTGCAATTCGCGCAGCTGATATGGCACGCCGAAGTTTCTTACGTGTAGCTGGTGTGATTGAAAACATGAGTGAGTTCACGTGTGATCACGGCAAATCGTACGCATTGTTCGGCACTGGTGGCGGACAAGCGCTTGCTGACGAAGTTGGTGTTGAGCTTCTTGGTCAAATTCCGATTGAGCCAGCAGTCGCTGCTGGTGGAGACAACGGAGAACCGCTCGTACTCACTTCATCATCTGAAGCTGCACGAGTGTTTAGTGCGATTGCCGCACGCATCATTGCTGACACTCCAGAAGTTGAAGACATGGCCGGTTGTTCTGCACGCGACGAAGACGTCGTGGTCACAGTACGTCGTAGTCAGAATCTCCAGGCATAGCAATACCAATTACGCGACCATCCGAGTCGATCTTGATTTTCGGCAAGATGGTTTGTGGTGTTCCCACTTTTGCAGCAGCTGCCATCACTTCATCTGTTGTTGAATGCGGAAGCAAGAACTCAATGTTTGCCTTTGTTGGAGGCATCAACATCAGGTCTTTTTCATGCGCACGATTCATAGCCTCTTGCGGGCTAATCCAGAAACTTTCAATTGTTTCGCCATCATCATGAAGCGGAACTTGAGCCGCTGGCGCACGTGCGATAAAGAAACGTGTATCAAAGCGACGCTTCTCACCCATTGGCGTAATCCAGTGGCTGACATAGTGAATGTCATCAGTTGTCAAACGCAAGCCTTCTGCAATACACAAGTCAAGAAGCGCTACAGAACCATCATGAATATTGTGGCGCTCGTGATTGAACCGTTCTTCAACTTCTGGGTCATCAAAACGAACAACATCACCCGTGTCTTCGTGGCGCGCCAGCAATACGCCGGCCTCTTCGAAGCACTCGCGAATGCACGCAACCCAATAGGCAAGACCACCATTAGCAATACCCAACAAGGAACTGGCATGTGCATCAGTTAATCCGTCACACAGTTCTGCAATTTCTTCAATGCCATCAACATCGTCAACTTTTCCACCAGGGAACACAAACATTCCGCTAGCGAACGCGGCAGAGAATGTGCGGCGCAACATAAACACTTCAATGCCACCTGCAACAGCGTCACGAATAAGTAGAACAGTCGCCGCTGGCTTTACCGGCACGGTACGCGGGTCAAATGGCTCGTCACTGGTCTGTGGTGCGTTGCTCATTGCTAGTTCTCCCCCTCATGAGGGTCAACATCAATGACATCAAAAGATGAGGCCAATGTTCCCCTGGTCTCCACGATAGGTCCCGAGTGCGTTGCGCGTATCACTGTGATCTTCGAGCGACTTCTCCGCAGTACCAACCTTGTGGCCAAAGTTCGAGTGGGTGGTAGTAACAGCGTGATTGCAAGTGCGTCAGAGATGAACCCAGGTGCAAACAGAAACACGCCGGCTGCCAACACACAGACCCCGTGCACAATTTGTTTCGACGGTTCTTCCCCACGTTGAATTGCTGCTGTGAAGTCTTTGTAGACCCGCAAGCCTTCGTGCTTTACCAAGGATGTGCCGACTGCTGAGATAGCAATAAGTGACGCCACGGTTGGGAGTAACCCCACTTGCTGGCCAACTTGAACAATGACGTACAACTCAATCAGTGGCAGCACCACGACTAGCGAGACAATCAGTAGGAACATTTCTTAGCTTTTTGACCGAGCTTCGCGATAGTCCTTCGCCGCGCCTTCAAGCGGTTCAACTTCCAATGTGATGCCGTCAATAGCAACTACTCGCATTTGGTCATTATCAGCAAGCGGCGTTGCGCGGTTCGTGCGTGCATGCCATTTTGCGCCGTCTACCAACACAGTTCCTTCAGGGTTTACGTTGCCAACTGCAACGCCAACCGTGCCAAGGAGATTCTCGCGACCGATAGTTGGAGTTGCAAAGCGTGTACGCACCATTGAAGGCATACCCACAATGAACGACAGAGCAACACTGATGATGCATACAGATAGCGACAACCAACCTGGTCGCATAGTTATGCCATCAACGTCTCTAAACATGGTGAATGCACCAAT
Source organism: Ilumatobacteraceae bacterium (assembly GCA_030729045.1). Lineage (GTDB taxonomy): Bacteria > Actinomycetota > Acidimicrobiia > Acidimicrobiales > Ilumatobacteraceae > UBA2093. Next base: position 22,675 of record JANQYF010000007.1, on the reverse strand, counting down.
GATGTACGACACAAGTCCGACGCCGGTCCAGACTCGCGGCACGCCTACTTGCACATCAATTGCAAACGCTACGAATGCAGCAAGCAAAAATGCAATGCCAACCCCATTCATTGACAAGGCGCCAATCCCCATGCTGCCGAGTATCAGACACACAGCGCCAACAAAGGCGGCGATACCAATGCCGGCAGTGAAGAACTCAAAGAGCAACAGTGCAAGTCCGATTGTTACCAGAAGAAGTGCTGAAGGAGGGCTCGCAACAGTGTGTAACAGGCGAGGCATGAAACCAAGTTTGAAGAAGCGAACTGTGGTTGCTTCACGCGTAACTTGCCCCGTTGCATCTAGTGCATCAGACACTGTGTCGAGAGCAACAGAGCGAACAGTAAGTCCGTCGAGGGCATACAACATGTTTCGCAACACTGGAACACCGCGATCGTCAGTAGAAAACTTCAGAGCTTCTTGTTCACGTGCTTCAAGGAATCCTAAAGAGCCAGCTTGTAATTTCTCATCCGCGGCGCCAAAAGTTACTTGGCTTCCGTTTACTGACAACATTGCGCCGGTGCGGCCGATGCGTGCGCCAGGTGCCATTGCTGTCACATCAGCAACTGCCAACATCTGCGCAGGTAATCCATACGCACGTGATCCACTTGGCCCCACCCAGATTGCAACAGGAATTTTTGATTCAGAGATTGCCGTAAGAACTTCAGTCATCCGATCACGTCCGACGACTGCGCCTTTCGTGTTTAGTTGAAAAATGACCGCCTGAGCACCGTTGTTCTGCGAGCGAATTATTGCCTTCTCAATGGAGTCAGCCACGATGCTGTCGACGAGGCCACTGACTTCTACGACATCAACGGGGGCAAGTTTCGCGGAGTCGTCTGCCGCACTCGCGCCGTGGCCTGTCATCAAACTGAGCGCTGGCCCGGCAATAACAAGTGCCAGTCCGCACATGATTCGTCTTTTTGCGCCTACCCTCAATGGTCTCTCCTTCTTTATGGAACTACACCCTTTTTTCACGGCACAGCGTGTCCTTATTGTCGCTGGTAAAGGCGGCGTTGGGAAATCGACCGTTGCCGCCTCCCTCGCCCAGCTATCGGCCCGCAGTGGATTACGCACCCTTTTGGTCACTTTGGACGAGCCAGCCAATGGCCTCACGCCCCATGAGTTACTCGAGCAGATCACCGTCAGCCCGGGCAGGGCACTGGCTGATTACCTTGCTACTAAAGGGTTAGGGCTGATTTCACGCCAATTAGCTCGCTCGGGGATCATGGAATTAGTAGCCACCACAGCGCCAGGACTTGACGACCTTTTGGTCCTTGGTCGCATCAAGGCATTCGAACACGAGCGACCAACCGACGTGATCATTGTGGACGGGCCAGCAGCTGGTCATGCGCTCGATTTAGTGCGGGCCCCCGTGCAGTTAAAGCGAGCTCTTGGGTCTGGCCCAATCAGCCAACAAGCCGACGAAGTGCTCGCCATGCTTAGTGATCCGGCTCGGTGCAAGGTGATGTTGGTGACAACCGCTGCCATTACACCCGTCACCGAGACATGTGAAGCAGCCGATGAACTGGTGGAAAAAGCGCACATCGCGCTTGCACCGATTGTTGTGAACAAATGCAATCCTGAAGTGCCTCGTGTTGATGAAGCGAATCTTCTTCCATCGATGCGTGATGCGTATCACTACTTGTCACTTCGTGCTGAAGCGCAATCAGAAGCAATCGGAGTTCTAACGGATTCTCTTGAACAAGCGCAACTTCATCTCATTCAACTTCACAGTGAGGGATCTGCACTCATTAATGCAATCGCAGATGATCTTGAACAAACGATTCGAGACTTGCCATGAGCACACAACCAGTTATTGAGATGTGTATGTCCGCGCGTGTCATCGTTACGTGCGGAACTGGTGGCGTTGGAAAAACAAGTGTTGCAGCCGCACTTGGATATGAAATTGCGCAACAAGGCAAGCGCGCAATAGTCATCACCATCGACCCTGCGCGCAGACTTGCAGATGCAATCGGATTAGGCGAAGGAACAGGAAACGAAATTCAACGAGTTCCTCTTGATACAACTGGTGAATTATGGGTCACCATGCTTGATGTTCAAGAGACATTTGATTCGTTAGTTCGTGACACTTCGCCAACTCCTGAACGAGCAAAAGAAGTAATGGATAACTCCTTTTATCGCAGTTTGTCTCGATCATTGTCTGGCACACGTGACTACATGGCTGCAGAACGGTTGTACGACCTATGCGAAGATTCTCGATTTGATGTCATTATCGTTGATACTCCCCCCTCACGAAATGCTCTTGATTTTCTCGAGTCACCCGAGCGTCTTGCGCGATTCTTAAAACATCCCATCGTGAAATTCCTAGTTGCACCAAGTCGTGGTGGGTTTCGTTTAGTCAACGCGGCAATGCAGCCAGTGTTCAAAGCAATCTCAACAGTTGTTGGCGGAGACACTCTTACGGGTACGGCCGCATTCCTGCGAGCATTCGACGGCATGGAAGAAGAATTCTCTCGCCGTGCACTTGTAGTTGCAAAAACTCTCCGAAGCGCGTCAAGTTCATTTGTCATTGTGACGGCTCCATCACCTGACGCATTAACCGAAGCAGACCATTTCGTGTCTGAACTTTCTCGCCTTGGCATTACCTTGCGGCTCATTGTCGCAAATCGAATGCCGCCGCACTTCGGTACTTCGACTGCCGCTGAAGAACACTCCTTGGCTAAATCTCAATCAGGTGACCTTGCGCGCGTGCATGAACTCATCGCTGGTCTGCACGACCACGCTGACCGGGCAGATTCAGACATTCAGGCCTTTATTCAGCGAACTTCAACGGCGTTTCCCGCAGTTTCAATTGCGTTTGCCACCGAATTAGCAACAGACATTCACGACATGGACTCCATTGGCGCTTTGGCGCAACAACTGGCAGCACCACCCGCTCAGCAGTAAAGTCATCTTGTGCATATTTTGATCGCGACAGACGCCCAATGGGTCCTCAATGAAATACAGGCCGTGTTTGGTTCATCTTCCACCACAATCCAAGTAGTGACAAACGGTCGTCTTGTTTCACCAGCCGTTGCTGAACGCACACCAGATATCGCAATCCTTGACATGCAAGTTGGCAGCATGGGCGGCATGGCGATCACAATGGATCTTCGCCTTGATTATTCAAGTGGCGCTCTACCTAACGTTCCCATCTTGATGTTGCTTGATCGCGAAGCAGATGTTCACATGGCGCGCCGCAGTGGAGCAAATGGTTGGATCATCAAACCACTTGACGCATTACGCCTGCGCAAAGCTGTCAATGCGATTGCTGCCGGTGGTTGTTACGCAGAAGGCGTCCCTGTGCCTGAAGCAATTGTCGAAGAAGTAATCGCTTCTGCTGACGACGTTGCTGAGCCAGCAACTGAATTACTTAATCAGTAATTCAGCAATTTGTACCGCGTTCAACGCAGCACCTTTACGCAAGTTGTCGTTTGACAAGAACAATGCAAGACCGCAATTGTTCGAAACTGTTTCATCTTGGCGAACACGGCCAACATAACTTGGGTCTTTGCCAGCAGCCAATAACGGTGTCGGAATATCAACAACTGATACACCTTGTGCACTAGACAAAATCTCATTTGCGCGTGCGACTGTAATTGGGCGAGAGAATTCAGCGTTAATTGACATTGAATGTCCGGTGAAAACAGGTACTCGTACACATGTACCTGAAACTAAGAGACCAGGGATTTCAAGAATCTTGCGGCTTTCAAAACGCAATTTCTTTTCTTCATCTGTTTCAAAAAGACCGTCATCAACAAGCGAGCCTGCATATGGCAACACGTTGTACGCAATGGGGCGAGCAAATTTCTTTGGTGCTGGTGATGCAATTGCATTTCCATCAAATGTCAGGCCAGCAGCCTTGTCATACATTGCGCGAGTTTGTTCATCAAGTTCATCAACACCAGCTAGACCAGCACCGCTCACTGCCTGATAGGTACTAGCAATCAGTTTCAACAATCCCGCTTCATCATGCAATGGCTTCAACACTGGCATTGCAGCCATAGTTGTGCAGTTGGGGTTAGCAATGATTCCCTTTGGTGTGTTGTGTGCGAGATGCCCGTTGACTTCGCTAACAATCAGCGGTACTTCAGGGTCCATACGAAACGCACTGGAGTTATCAATAACGATTACTCCGGCCGCAGCAAACCGTGGTGCTAATTCGCGCGATGAAGTGGCACCAGAAGAGAACAACGCAATGTCAAGACCAGATGGGTCCGCAACTGCAGCATCTTCCACTGTGATGTGTCCGCCAGCCCAGGGCAATGTGGTGCCAGCCGATCGTGACGAGGCAAAGAACCGCAGTTCAGTGATGGGGAAATTCCGTTCGGCCAAAAGGGTGCGCATAACGCTGCCTACTTGACCTGTTGCTCCGACTACTCCTACACGCATGGGAGTTGAGGCTAATGGCTACGAGCGACCAGCCACCAGTGACTTTTATTAGCGACGTCCAAATCGCGTTGCACCACAGTGGTTCCGCGGAATGTCACGGGCTTTTGTGGCTTGCCAGGGTGATGCAAAATGGCCACATCGTCAAGGTCAACGCCCGAAGCTTCAAGCATGCTGAGAACCCTTTTCGGGTCAAGGCGATTGGCCTGCCAGCCAAAACGGGTTGACCAACGCCATTGCGACAACCGAGACCCAACGACAGGAATTCGCCACAACTGGCGCATCACGCCACCGGCCGGAACCAGCAATAAATCAGCAGGTACCCAGGTGCGATAGTTCAGAGCCACATACCCGCCCGGCTTCACGATGCGAAAAGATTCACTAGTGAGACCGAGTGCATCACTTGCTTTGCAGTGCTGCAACGTGATGTATGAAAAGACAGCATCAATAGAAGAGTCTTCAACCGCAATGGAACTTCCGTCGGCAATATGCATAGTGCGGAGTCCGCCAACGCGACCAAAACGAGAAACAGTTTCACGACACCGTTCTAAGAATGCCGCGTCAACATCAGTGGCAACGGTGACAGCAAACTTGCGGGAAAACGCAGACGTCATTCGACCGATACCAGAACCAATTTCCAACATGGTTGCACCCGATGCAAAAGAATTCCATCCGAGACGATCGAGATACACATCAACTTCTACATCGCCGGTTTGAACGAATTCTTCTAGCGTCAGGGTTGCGCCAGTTTGATTGTTAAACACCCAACCTGTGTCGCGCACGACCTCGTCAGCATTGCGACGCATCTCTGCGCGAGTACCGGCAGCACGCCAAGGAATGAGTTGTCGACGTGCGGTCACCATCTACCGAGTCTTACAGGCGCTCTACTTGCGCTCGGGTAATGGTGCCGAATAGGCCGTACCCGAGTCAAGATCAAAAGCTGTATGCAGCGATCGAACAGCTGATTCCATGTCTTTTGCAGCAATAACTACAGACACACGAATAGTGCTGGTGGAGATCATATGAATATTGATGTCGTTGTCCGCAAGAACACGGAACATCTTTGCCGCAACACCAGGGCTGGTTTTCATACCAGCACCAACCAAGGACACTTTTGCAATTTCGGAATTATGTGTAACGCCACTTGCTCCGATTTCTAAAGAAACTCGCGACACAATGTCTTCAGCAACTTTCATATCTGCCTTTGGCACAGTGAAAGAAATGTCAGTGAGACCATCTTTTGAAGTGTTCTGCACAATCATGTCGACATTGATGTTTGAGTTAGCAAGGCTTTCAAACAGCGCCGCAGAAATACCCGGCTTATCTGGCACACCAACAATGGTGACTTTGGATTCACTGGCATCGTGTACGACACCAGAGATGATGGGCTCTTCCATTGAGCTGTCTCCTTGTGATTTTTCGTCACTAACCCATGTGCCGTGTTCCCAGGTGAAACTGGAACGCACATGAATCGGAACGTTGTGATTGCGGGCAAATTCAACTGAACGCAGCGCAAGAACTTTGCTGCCACTTCCAGCCATCTCGAGCATCTCTTCGAATTGCAAACGGCCAAGCTTGCGCGCCTGAGGCACGATGCGAGGGTCGGCAGTGAAGATGCCAGTTACATCGGTGTAGATCTCGCACACATCTGCATTCAATGCAGCAGCTAAGGCAACAGCAGTCGTGTCGCTTCCACCTCGGCCCAATGTGGTGATTTCTTTATCCGTTGAGACACCTTGGAAACCAGCAACGACAACAACCTTGCCTTCAGCAAGCGCTTCACGAACTCTGTCGCCCTTGATCTCTGAGATTTTGGCTTTGGTATGAACGGTGTCAGTGATGATGCCGGCCTGAGAACCCGTAAAACTGACGGCTTCAACGCCGATGCCAGCAAGAGCAATGCACAGAAGCGACATTGAGATGCGCTCGCCCGTGGTGAGAAGCATGTCCATTTCCCGCCCAGGGTGCACGTCTGAGACCTGATTGGCGAGAGATAAGAGGTTGTCGGTGGTTTTGCCCATGGCAGAGACCACCACGACGACATCATTGCCGTGGCGCTTTGTAAAGGCCACATGGTCCGCCACGGACTTAATTCGGTCCGGATCGGCGACCGAAGTGCCTCCATATTTTTGAACTACTAGTCCCACCATTTTTAAGGCTACCCGTACGCCAGTAACCTAAGAACTTCATGGGTACAGATAAAAGAGCTCGCCAAAAAGCCAACCGGGATCGCGCCCGCCAAGAGCGCATCCGCAAGCAGAAACTGAACAAGGTCCGCAAGCGTGGCATCCTGATTGGCGTTGGAATTCCAGCCATCATCGGAGTGCTGTTCCTGATTTCGAACTTCGTCATGAATGACTCCTCAGACGCACCAATCGAACTATCAGCGAGCTCGACTCCCGAGCCAACTGAAACAGTTCCTGGTCGTCAAATCACAGGCAAGACTCCGTGCCCGAAAACCGATGGCACTGAAGTTCGCGCAACCATTTTTGAACAGGCGCCGCCCATGTGTATCGACCCTGCGAAGTCATACACAGCCACCTTCAATACATCTGAAGGCGTTATTGAAGTTGCACTCGACACCAAAAAGACCCCAGAAACAGTGAACAACTTCGTCACGTTGTCTCGTTACGGCTACTACGACACGTCATTCATCTTCCGTACTGACGTCTCGCTTGACATCATTCAGGGCGGCGGTTCAAACAACACCGATGGCCCTGGTTACACAATCAAGGATGAAGGCGGCAGGTTCAGCTACTCAGCAGGCGACCTTGTTATGGCTCGCAGTTCTGGTGTTGACTCTGGCGGCGGACAGTTCTTCTTTGTCACTGGTGAGAAGGCTGCAGTTCTTAACAGCCAAGGCACCTATGTCACCTTCGGCAAAATCACTAAGGGTCTCGATGTCGCTCAGGCGATCCTGGCACTGAACTCCGGCGAGGGCGACCTCGGCGGTGCTCCAAGCAAGCCAGTCAAAATCGACACCCTCGTCATCACCGAGAAATAACTTTCCACTCACTGATCCGTAGGCACTCATCATGGTGTGCCACGAAGACGTTCTCGTAAAAATCCCAAACGCGTTGCCGCAGTCAATAATTTCGTATTACGATATAGCCGTGTTCACATTCTCAGTTCGGCTCTCAGACATGGCGCGACCAGGAGCGATATTTCACACGCCGTCAGACATCTCATTTCTCAATATGAAATCGGTCAATCAGACGTCGCCGACCGAATTCTCATCAT
>JANQYF010000007.1:0-14907 GCA_030729045.1 Ilumatobacteraceae bacterium | reverse complement strand
CATCTTTCATTGCATGCCTCTGCGACGGCAATGGATCAACGTATTAAGGGAGAACCAATGAAAGTGAAAACAATTTCGGGGAAAAATGGGAAAGTTGTTTTGCCCGACGGTTCGACAATCTCTCATGCGCAACTAGAAAAAGAGGCAGATCAATGGGCCTCGGGCGAAATTAAAGCCAAGTCCATCCGGCAATTGGTCGGCCGCCCACGCCTGGGTGAGGACATCGGCAAAGTGATGCCCATCCGCATCGAGCCGAGCCTCATTAGTGAAATTGACCGACGTGCCAAGCGAGAAGGAATATCCAGAAGTGCCCTCGTGCGCGTTGCCATCGCTAAATACTTGGCTTCGTAGCCCGCAATTACTCATTTCTAGGGCGCGGTTGTTACCGTGTTTTCCATGTCTGAAACGAATATCTCAAAAGTTGGAATCTGTGGCTCCGGAATCATGGGCTCAGGCCTTGCCGAAGTAGCTGCAAAAGCTGGGTACACCGTCATTGTGCGTTCACGCAGTGCGGCAAGTGCGCAAGCCATGATCACAACAATCGAAAAAGGACTCGACAAGCAAGTCTCACGCGAGAAAATTACTGCAGAAGATAAGGCAGCAATTCTTGGTCGCTTGTCTGCAACAGACAAAATTTCAGACCTCGCTGATTGCGATCTTGTTATCGAATCAGTTGTTGAAGATCTTGCAGTGAAGAAAGCTTTGTTCATCGAACTCGATAAGGCTGTAAAGCCAAGTGCAATTCTTGCAACAAACACAAGCACATTGCCTGTTGTTGAAATGGCAATGGCCACTGGTCGCCCAGACAAAGTGTGTGGAATTCACTTCTTCAACCCAGCAACTGCAATGCCGTTGGTAGAAGTTGTTCGTCCGATCACTGCATCAGATGAAACCATGGACGCTGCAAACGCTTTCACCGCCAAGTGCGGTAAGAGCGGTGTGCAAGTAAAAGATCGTGCTGGCTTTATCGTGAACGCATTGCTGTTCCCTTACCTCAACAATGCAATTCGCATTTGGGAAACAGGCACAGCATCAATGGAAGACATCGATACAGCAATGAAGGGTGGCTGCAATTTCCCAATGGGTCCATTCGCACTGCTTGACCTTGTTGGCCTTGATACTTCGCTGTCAATCCTTGAAGCTCTCTATGCAGAATTTGCTGATGCGAACTATGCAGCAGTTCCAACACTTCGCCGCCTTGTTGCAGCAGGCAAATTGGGACGCAAGAGCGGTGAAGGTTTCTACACCTACTAATCAGGTTCGTAGCAACTGATGCAGCCACCTACCGAATGTCGGTGGTATTTCTCACCACAAGCCGAATGGCCGTATGACGAAGTTGTTGCCATTGGTGCCGACTTAGAACCAGACACAGTTCTCTATGCATATGCACACGGAATGTTTCCGATGTACGTGGATAAGAAAAGCAGAACACTCGGTTGGTGGTCTCCGCTTGAACGTGGTGTTATCCCCCTTGATGGCTTTCGCATCACGCGCTCATTGCGAAGTAGCGCCCAACAGTTTGTGTGCACTGTCAATGTTGCATTCGTGCGTGTGATGCAGGAATGCGCCACAGCACGAACCGACGGCAACTGGATCAACCAGGAATTCATTAATGCGTACACGACCCTGCACCAGTTGGGCCATGCCCACAGCGTGGAAGTGTGGAACAAAAAGGGCGAACTGGTCGGCGGGTTGTACGGCATTCGCATCAACGGGCTTTTCGCTGGCGAATCTATGTTCCACCGCGAGACCGATGCATCAAAGGTGGCTCTGATGCATCTCGTCGACCTTATGAACCTTGACGGCATGCAGTTACTCGACACCCAGTGGAATACGGACCATCTGGCCTCACTCGGCTGTATGTCCGTGACCCGGGCCGATTACCTCGCACTTTTGGCCACAGCCATTCAGCCATAGGGCCTTTTCGTAGAGAATTGGCGAATACATCGCCATACTTGAGACGTGACTGACCCCATAACTCCCCGTCGCGACGACCCATGGTTGATGCGAACCTATTCCGGCCATTCCACTGCTGCGGCATCGAATGAGTTGTACCGCACCAACTTGGCCAAAGGCCAGACAGGGCTGTCCATTGCTTTCGACCTTCCCACACAAACTGGGTACGACCCGGACCATGTTCTTGCAAACGGTGAAGTCGGAAAAGTAGGCGTACCAGTCGCGCACCTCGGACACATGCGCACACTTCTTCATTCCATTCCACCAGCAAAGATGAATACGTCGATGACCATCAATGCACCAGCCGCATGGATGCTTGCGCTGTACGTTGCGAACGCGCGTGAACAAGGCGTCACTGATACGGAACTTCGCGGTACAACACAAAACGACATCGTGAAGGAATACTTGTCGCGAGGAACGTACATCTTCCCACCTGCTCCTTCAAAGCGATTGATTGTCGACATGGTTGCATGGTGCGCACATAACGCACCGAAGTGGAACCCGATGAACGTCTGCTCGTACCACTTGCAAGAAGTTGGTGCTACGCCAGTACAGGAAATTGCATATTCACTTGCAAACGCAATTGACATTCTTGATGCAGTGCGTGCAAGCGGACAAGTAGACGAAGCACAGTTCGACCAAGTATTCGGTTCCATCTCTTTCTTCGTCAACGCAGGAATTCGTTTTGTGGAAGAAGTGTGCAAGATGCGTGCATTCACCGAACTCTGGGATCGCATTGGTCGCGAGCGCTACGGAGTGAAAGATGCAAAGGCGCGTCGTTTCCGTTATGGCGTACAAGTGAACTCACTTGGCCTTACTGAAGCACAACCTGAAAACAATGTGCAGCGAATCGTATTGGAAATGCTTGCTGTAACGCTTTCAAAGAATGCGCGTGCACGCAGTGTGCAGTTGCCTGCGTGGAACGAAGCACTCGGCTTGCCACGTCCGTGGGATCAGCAGTGGTCACTTCGTATGCAACAAGTTCTTGCTTTTGAATCTGACCTTCTTGAATACGACGACATTTTCGACGGATCAACAGTTATTGAAGGCCGTACAAAAGAATTGTGCAACGAAGCCTGGGACGAGCTGCAAGATGTTTTGTCACTTGGTGGCGCGTTCAATGCAGTCGACGAACTAAAGGGTCGCCTCGTTCGTTCAATGGCTGCTCGCACACGTCGAATTGAAAATGGCGAACAAACTGTTGTTGGCGTGAACTCATATGTTGAATCTGCCGAGAGCCCATTGGGTGGCACTGACAACATCATGATTGTTGACCCAGCCGTAGAGGCCGAAATGATCGCAGACGTCAATGCATGGCGCACTTCGCGCGACAACGCACGCGTGGAAGCTGCACTTGCGCACTTACGTAGTGCTGCTGAAACCGATGAGAACATCATGGAAGCTTCCATTGAGTTGGCAATTGCAGGCGGCACAACCGGTGAATGGTCGCAAGTGTTGCGTGATGTCTTCGGTGAATTCCGTGCACCAACTGGTGTTGCAGCAGCCGTTGGTCGTCGTACCAATGCGCTCGCTGCAGTTGCCGATTATGTGCGCACTATTCCTGGTGGCCCACCACGTTTCCTTGTTGCAAAACCGGGACTCGATGGCCATTCAAGCGGCGCAGAACAAATTGCAGTGGCCGCCCGCGACGCAGGTATGGAAGTTGTGTACAGCGGTATTCGCCTTACGCCCGCCCAGATTGCGGCAAGCGCCCGTGACGAAGACCCTGATGTTGTGGGCCTTTCCATCTTGTCCGGCTCACACATGAAGCTGGTGCCTGATGTTGTTGCTCGTCTACGTGCTGAAGGCTGTGACGCCCCAGTAATTGTCGGCGGCATCATTCCGGAAGAAGACCGTGCGTGGCTCACCAGCCACGGAGTCGCTGCTGTGTACACACCAAAAGACTTCGACATTGCACGAATCATGCAAGAAGTGGCTGAACTAGCTGCAGCGCATCGCAATTAATTGGCCAAATAGGGAATCTCAACCCAGAAGCGTTGGTTGACTATGGCTATGAGCATTTACGCAACATCTATCTCCACCCTTGACGGCCAGCCAAATGCATTAGCAAACGCGGCCGGAAAAGTCACATTGGTTGTCAACGTGGCAAGCAAGTGCGGACTCACCCCGCAATACGAACAGCTGGAAGCACTTCAGAAGCAGTACGCAGCAAAGGGCTTCACAGTTGTTGGCGTTCCGTGCAACCAGTTCATGGGTCAAGAGCCTGGAACATCAGAAGAGATTCAAACGTTCTGCAGCACCACTTACGGAGTTACTTTCCCACTGACAGAAAAGATTGATGTCAATGGCGATGCACGTCATGAGTTGTACTCAGCTCTCACACCTGTTGCAGATGCTGAAGGCGTTGATGGTGACATTCGCTGGAACTTCGAGAAGTTTCTTGTGAACCGTGATGGTGCAGTTGTTGCACGCTTTCACCCAAAGACATCACCCGATGCGCCCGAAGTAATTTCGGCCATCGAATCAGCGCTGTAGCAACTACGCCTTTTCGGCGGCAACAAACGAGTCGAGCGCGGGACCGCTCTCAAGACTTGTAATCAACGCATAACGCGGAAAGTCATGATTGTGAACAACAACGTGCCACAACCGCTGAGTGTCAACCACAAATCGAGAACCCTTGCTTAACGGCACACGGCGTTCTGTTGCCCGGTCTGGCAAACCATCTGGCCCGTTATCCATAAGCAACATATAGCTGTCAGGGCTGTCGGTGAGTTCCAGCCAGGTACGAACGACCCAGCCTTCATTGTCCGGATTGAAACGGTTGTTGTCATCACGGTGAATGTTGCGCAAAGCCTGTTCATGATTTTGTGGCTCCAATTTGATGATGCGAACACGACCGAAGTTTGCACCAATGGAATCAACGTATTTCTTCAGTGTTGGAGCAGATGCTGCATTCGAAGTCCACAGTGCATCTTTGTCAGTTTTACCTTTGTCCCAAAAACCACGGCAATCAAGTTCACCATCAGCAGAAGCAAGTGGTGCAAAGTTTGTGTCACCGCCACTCTTCCAATCCATGTACTCAAGTGATTCCCATTCAGATGAAGGAACATCGAATGGTGCGTTACGTAGCGCGACAAAACCAGTTTCAGCTAAACAGTCGAGACGAACATGTGGTGTCTGCAATGGAATTGCAACGGACCAGTGTTCTTGTGTTGGCCAGAATGCGGTGCTCATGAGTTCATTGTACGGAGTTGTGAGTACTGATTGAAAGGACCAATGTCACGGTTGCATGGTGGTAGTTGCACCTATCGGTACAAAACCCGTAGCTGGTGGCAGTAACAACACTGTTCCTGCGTCAACACGATCTGGATTCCTAATTTTGTTCAGCGCAACAAGAGCAGGCGCACTGATCTTTAGTCTTTCGGCAATCGCATACAGCGATTCACCGGGAAGAACTGTGTATTGCAATGGTGGCGCGGTGTTGGCCGGAGAAATGGTTGTACTCGTAGTCGTCGTGGCAACTTGCGTGGACGATGATGATTCGCCATCAGTCAACAGATACGAAAAGAATGCAAGCAGTCCGAACAAGCATGTGCCCCACAACAGATACATATGGAGCCGAGTGCGAAGGAACATTGATGTCATGTTATGTCGGTCACAGCCTGATGCGCAGTACGCCCCCATAAGAGAATTCGAATCGCACTGTTCTAATCTGTATGGTTCATGACTCCTGAGACTCGCTCCTACCCCGGCGCCGAACGCCCAGCCCGTTCATACCGTCACAATGCCGATGGTGTTGGAATTGCGGTCTATGAATGGGGCGCCGAATCAAACCCACCACTCTTTCTGGTGCATGGTGGGTCTGACTTTGCTGGCACCTTCGACGTTTTCGCCCCTCTCATCGCTGCAGCTGGCTATCGCGTCATCGCATGGGACCATCGCGGTCACGGCGACAGCCAACATGCCGCCCTCTACGGATGGGATGCTGATATCCGTGACGCGCTGTCGGTGATGTCTGCAATCACCAACAAAGCTGCACCTGTGATTGCACACTCAAAAGGTGGAGCACTCATGATGCAGCTCGCAGACTCCTGCCCATACCGCATTTCGGCAATGGTGAATATTGATGGCATGCCGAGCAAGCGTCGTATGCCAGATGTTCCCGATCATGACCAGTCGCGATTGCTTGCAGACTCCATCGGGTCATGGCTTGATTTCCGTCATGAAGCTGCAGCATCAGAACGTAAGCCAGGAACATTGGTTGACCTCGCGCAACGCCGCGGAAAAATGAACCCACGTCTTTCTGTTGAGTGGCTTGAATACCTCGTAACAATCGGCGCACAACAAGATGCAGATGGTTGGCGTTGGAAACTTGATCCCACAATGCGCTTCGGTGGATTTGGTCCGTGGCGTCCCGAGTGGGCATCACTACGTATGGCTGCACTCACTATGCCATTCCTCGGATTACTCGGCACCTTTGACGAACCAATGGGTTGGGGTGCTCGCCCACGTGATGTGTTGCCATGGATACCTTCAAGCGGTCGCTTAGAAGTTCTTGAAGGAATCGGCCACTTCATTCACATTGAAGAACCAGAGCGTGTCAGCAAAATGATTTTAGAGTTCTTGTCATGAACACAGTGATGTTGCAACACAACAAGATCACTCTTGCATTGCATGAAGTTCGTCCCGGAACTGGTCGGCCATTGTTGTTTCTACACGGCCTTGGTGAAAGCGCAGCCATGATGTCGACACTGTCAGTCAATTGGGCTGGCCCAGTATGGGCTCTTGATTTCACTGGCCACGGCGAGTCATCGGTTCCAGCAGGCGGCGGTTATTCCTCTGAAATCCTTATGGCAGATGCCGATATAGCCCTGCGGCACATTGGTGAAGCCACCGTTGTTGGCCGCGGACTCGGCGCCTACATTGCGTTTCTTATCGCTGGCGCGCGACCAACATTGATGCGCGGCGCGGTATTGCTTGATGGCCCAGGACTTGCTGGCGGTGCAATTCATGCAACATCAAATACCGAAATCACATCTGGCGGAAATCGAACAGGAATGACACCTGACCCATGGGCACTGATTGAGTTGTCACGTGATGCACGACCACCTACCTACACCACAACATTTGCGCGTCTTGCTGTAAGTGGTTCAGGCATCGCAGACCCAATTGCTGTCACCTGCAAAGTTGCACCACCATGGGTGGAAGCAATTCGTGCAGAACCTGGCGTGATGATTGACATCACTCTGCAAGACGCTCTAGATATCTACGCTGCTGTTTAGATATCGCGCTGCGTAACAGCGTCTGCAAGTTCAAGCAGTGCTTCATACGATGCACCCTGAATCATTTGCTTATCTAACGACGCAACCGCTTCATCGCGTAGCGACACGATGAGTGATTCCATTTCAGCAACTGCGCCCGTTGCGGATACAACTTCTTGAACTGCCGACACGTCACCACTTGACATTCCCGGTGTTCCAATGGAATCGAGAATCTTCAATTGTGAAGCTGACGCAAGGGCATATGCACGAGC
Source organism: Ilumatobacteraceae bacterium (assembly GCA_030729045.1). Lineage (GTDB taxonomy): Bacteria > Actinomycetota > Acidimicrobiia > Acidimicrobiales > Ilumatobacteraceae > UBA2093. The sequence continues at coordinate 7,457 of JANQYF010000007.1, read as the reverse complement.
CAACATGGGGGTTGGCTTTCCTTCGAGGAAATCTCCACCTACAGGTTTTCCTGTTATTGAAGAATCTCCAAATGCACCCAACATGTCGTCGCGCATTTGAAAAGCATCGCCCAGTGGCAAGCCATATGCAGACAACATCGGCATTAACGCTGATCCGGTGTCTCTATTTGCAGCGACAGCACCAAGATGTAGCGGACGTTCAATGGTGTACTTGGCGCTCTTGTAGCGGCAAATTCGTTCAGCTACTTCAATACGACGTTCGCGGCGGGCCGAACCCAAAGTGTCGAGATACTGGCCAATATTCATTTCCATGCGGAGGTCGTGCCAGATAGAGCGCGCACCAGATGACACATCATCCATCAACTTGTCAGACATCACGTAAGTAATGTCGCCAATCAGAATCGCTGCGCCTTCACCGAACCTACGAGATTCCCCGGCCATCTGTTGCGCACTATGCATGTCTGACATACGTCGGTGAGTCGTGGTGTTGCCCCGGCGAGTCTCTGCATCATCTATGACGTCATCGTGAAACAAAGCGAACACGTGCAGTAACTCAATTGCCGCACCAATGCGGAACTGTTGCCCATCTGCTGGGTCACCACCTGCTGCTACCCAACCCCAATGGGCGAACTGCGGACGTAGACGTTTGCCGCCACCAAGAACTAACGATTCAATTTCGTCGAAAACTGTTTCAAGATCTTCGTCGACTCGAGTCCATGCCTGTCGCTCATTATCGACAGCAGATGAAAGAACCTCATTAACGCGCGAGATGATTGCGCTGGCTTCGCTCATTCGTCTTCGTCTTCGTCTTCTTCATCAAAGTCCGACTCTTCAAATTCAATATCAGCAACAAGAGTGTCAACAGTAAGTTGCGCTGCAGTAATGCGTTCGTTGCACCAGGTAATCAAGAACGAAGCACGTTCTACTTTGGTAGCCAACACATCAACATCGATTGAATTCGAATCAAGTTGAGAAAGAATTGATTCAATCTCTGTCATCGCTTCTGCATACCCTGCTGGTGCAGCTTGTGTTGTTTTCTTAGCGGCCATTAGGCAACTCCTTCTACTGTGCTGGTGATGCTGCCGTCGGCAAGCGCAGTGACAACGGTGTCACCCTTTTTGATATCTGAAATTGAACGAACAACATTGCCCGACGAATCGCGTGTAATGCTCCAACCGCGAGCCATTGTGGTTACGGGGTCAAGCAAACGTACTGATGCGGCATGCATCATCAGCTTTTGTGATTGGCGTTCAAGAGCGGTACGAGGTCGAGTGCGAAGGCGTTCTACTGAAACAGCGATACGAGAGCGAGCACGCTCTACTGCTGTTTGTGTGAGAGACCGCAATGAGCCAGCACTGTATGAAAGGTCGGAGAGGAAGTTTTCAACAATGGCAATGACTGATTGAGCACATGCAGTCGGTGTTTTGTTTGCGGTGTGGGCCACGATGTCGGCGATGCTTGTATCAATTTCATGACCAATACCCGTGAACACAGGATGTGCGCATTTTGAAATTGCCATTGCTATTTGCTCATCATCAAAAGCTGCAAGGTCGCCTTTTGAACCGCCGCCGCGCATCAACATCACGAGATCAATGTCATCGCGACGTGAGAGCGAATTAAGAGCTGCCACTATTTGTGACACAGCAGCATCACCTTGCACTCGAACATCACAGAATGTAATTGCAAATCCGATTCCGGATTCGGTGAGGTGTTGTTGAGCGTCAGCCCACCCGGCAGCTTGGCTAGACGAGATGATTCCGAGCCGAAGTGGAACTAAGGGGACAGGAATCCGTTTGTTGATCTTGTCAACACCTTTTTCCATGAGCTGACGCAGAAGTTCTTCACGTTTGGCAGCCACATCGCCAGCAGAGAATTGCGTATCCACATCAGTGGCAATGAGATTCAATTTTCCGAATGGTCCGTAATACTCAACGCGACCAAATAAACGAACCTTTAGGCCGTCTTTCAGTTCAATTCCCTGTTGGCGCAATTTGGCTTGCACATTGCGCAGAGGCCCAGCAAACAAATTGATATTGAGTTGTGCTTTGACACCATCAACATTTTCAATCAGTGTGAAATACGCATGAGGGTTTGGTTTCCGAAGACCTTGAATCTCACCTTCAACCCACACGCCTTCGTCAAAAGATGCCTTGAGAACATGGTTAAGGACTTCTGTAAATTGTCCGACACTGAATGACGGAACCCCATTGATGAATTCGACCTCGGCTGTCATTGTGTCTACTCTACGGAAGGCGCAGTCAGTCCGAAGGAACCACCGGCACGAACCTGAGATGCATACATGGCATCAAGTGCCATCAGTTCATCATGTGTTCCCTGTTCCATTATGTGGCCATCATCAAGAACCACAATTCGGTCTGCATCGCGAATGGTAGATAGTCGGTGAGCAATCACAATGGCGGTTCTGCCGTGCAGTGCCGATTCAAGGGCCTCTTGAACTAAAGCTTCGTTCTCGTTGTCAAGGTGACTTGTCGCTTCGTCAAGAATCATGATGGCAGGGTTCTTCAGCAGCATTCTCGCAATAGCTACGCGTTGTTTCTCTCCGCCCGAGAATCTGTATCCGCGCTCGCCCACCAAAGTGGAGTACCCATCTGGCAATGCGGCGATGGTGTCGTGGATGCGTGCGGCTACACATGCTGCCACTATCTCGGCTTTTGTTGCATCGGGCTTTGCGTACCGGAGATTGTCGCCGATCGATTCATGAAAGAGATGCGGATCTTGAGTCACAACACCAATGGCATCGTGCAAAGTATCTCCGGTTAAGTCACGCACATCAATGCCGTCAACACGTACAGCCCCTCGCGTCACGTCATACAAGCGCGGAACGAGTGTTGCAAGAGTGCTCTTGCCGGAACCACTGGAACCAACAATGGCAACCGTCTCTCCGCTTGCAATCTTCAGCGACAGACCTTTCAATACGTCAACGTCAGGGTCACTGCTGGTTGAGCCAGGTGCTTCTAACGAAGCGACAGATGATTCTGATGCAGGCGGGTATCGAAACACCACATTGTCGAATTCAACTTCACCGCGCGGATCAACCAAGTCAACTGCACCTGGCCTGTCGAAGATTGCAACAGGTGCATCAAGCACTTCAAATACGCGATCAAAAGACACAAAGGCAGTAATCACTTCAATACGCGCATTCGTTAAACCAGTGAGTGGTTGATAAATGCGCTGTACGAATGCTGCCATTGCAACAAGTGTTCCGGCGGAAATTCCACCGGACACCACTAGGTGTGCACCGATGCCATAAATTGCCGCAGCACCCATTGCGCCAACAAGACCGAGTGCTACGAAGAACACACGACTGTAGAGAGCAGCCTTTATTCCCGTATCTCGAACTCCGGCAGCTCGACCAGAGAAAGTTGCGACTTCACGCTCGCGACGTCCGAATAACTTAACGACCATTGCACCAGCAACATTGAAACGCTCGTTCATTTGCGTATTCATCTCAGCATTGATCTCCATCTGCTGACGCGCAATGGACCCTAACTTCTGTCCAACACGTTTCGCGGGAACGATAAACAGTGGTAGAACGATGAGAGATAGCAACGTCAGACGCCACTCAAGCGCAATCATTGCGACCAAAGTTGTTACTAACACCACAACGTTTGAAACAACACTTCCCAAAGTGTTTGTGACTGCGTTTTGTGCGCCAACAACATCGTTGTTGAGGCGACTTGTTAAAGCACCAGTTTGTGTGCGAGTAAAGAATGCAATGGGCATCTGTTCAACTTTGTCAAACAGTGCGACGCGTAGGTCATAGATAAGGCCTTCTCCAATGCGAGAACTTAACCACCGCTGAACAATGGCCAGCCCAGCATCTGCAATTGCCGCAAAAACAAGAATGACTGCAAGTGTCGTTATGAGACCGCGATTCGCTTGTGGGATAGCGCGGTCAAGAATCGCTCGGAACAACAATGGTGGTGCAAGGGCCAAAAGAGCAGAGACGCAGATAGCGGCGAGAAAGACAAAAATGTCTGATCTATACTGGGTGGCAAAGATCCAGACCCGACGCAGAGATGCCCGTTCGACTTTTGCGCCTTTTACCGCAGCACCATCTCCTGGCAACATCATGTGGGGACCCATTCGCACCCTATTGAGGCTACGGGCGTTACTACCCCTAGTGTCATATCTGTGATGCGTCGTTGTCTTGCTATTGGTGCCCTCCTTCTGATGGTCAGTGCATGTTCCTCTGGCGCAACCTCGTCTGACACCACACCCGATACGCGCATTCCGGTGTCGACCCTTTACGCGCCTGCCGAAGGCGGCACCCTTGCGTGGAAATCCTGTTCAGGCGACTCTCTTGATCCGTTGCAATGTGCTCGTTTGAGTGTGCCGTTTGACTACAACAACCCTTCGAAAGGTTCGTTCTCACTCAAACTGGTTAAGCACCCCGCAAAAATCCGCACGAAACGAGTCGGCTCGATGCTCGTCAACCCAGGTGGGCCTGGCTTCGGTGGAACCGACCTGCCAGAAAATGCCGAATCGTATTTCAGCACCACTCTTATTGACACCTTCGACATCATCGGGTGGGACCCACGCGGAACAGGAGAATCAACGCCAGCAGTTGATTGTGTTGACAACTACGACAAATACTTCACTGATGACCCAACTCCGGAAACCGAAGCCGAGCATCAAGTTCTGATTGACGTCTCAAAAGCGTTCAATGCAGAGTGCGAAAAGCGAAGTGGAGAAATTCTTCCCTACATTTCCACTAACGCAACCGCTCGCGACATGGACACGATTCGCGCTGCACTCGGGGAAGAGAAGATCACATTTTTCGGCTTTTCATACGGCAGCGAACTAGGCGCCACATGGGCCACCATGTTTCCAAGCACCGTGCGTGCAGCAGTTCTTGATGGCGCAACTGACCCGACGTCGAACTACATGCAAGGCGGCCTTGACCAAGCCAAGGGATTCGAAACAGAATTCACAAAATTCCTTGCGCAATGTTCCGCAAACAAGAAGTGTCCGTTCTATAACAACGGTGACGCAGAAGGCGCGTTCGATGAACTGATCAAAGAATTGGATGAGCGTCCACTCGTTTTCTCAAAAACTCGCGCATTAGTTAACCAGGCAATTACGTACGTAGCAGTGTCACAAGCAATGTACTCATCAACAATGTGGCCAGAACTTGAAGTTGCACTGAGAGATGCGCAAGAAGGCGACGGAGCCGGACTGATGTCACTTTTTGATTCGTATTACCAACGCACACCAGATGGAAAATACGGAAACGAATTAGAAGCGTTTAATGCGATCATGTGCCTTGATGACCCAGGCCCAAAGACAGTTGAAGAAACTGATTCGTACATTCCGAAATTCCTGGAAGTCGCACCTCGACTAGGCATTAGTTTCACTGGTGGCTACACCTGTGTCTTTTGGCCAGCAAAACCAGACCCTCGCATAGAGATCACTGGAAAAGGTGCTGGCCCAATCATTGTTGTAGGCACCACTGGTGATGCCGCTACCCCACTTGCAAGTTCACAAAAGATGGCATCAACTCTTGAAGATGGTCGCCTCATCGTCGTATCCGAAGATCGCCACACCGGGTACGGCGCAAACGATTGCGTTGTCTCGGCAGTTGATAACTACCTCATCACAACAAAAGTTTCCTTCGCTGAAAAAGCCTGCTGACGATACATCGTTAGCACTGTCGTACTGGAGGAAGGAGGGGGATTTGAACCCCCGGAGAGTTACCCCTCAATGGTTTTCGAAACCATCCCATTCGGCCGCTCTGGCACCCTTCCGCGCCTCAACGATATCGGTGCGAATGGCCATGCCCACTTGAGAAACTATGCCAACTGATTCGCTTTATTCGGCTGGAAGATTGATACTGCCGCTGCCGCAAGTGCGAAACAAATTGCCACTTTCCATCCGTTACGGAATCCTTCTATCCCTTCAGTTTGTGATTGCACTGTTACGACTAAAGCCACACCAACAGCTGTACCCACTTGACGGAAGGTGTTGTTAATTGCGCTACCCACCGCGAATCGATTCTGTGGCAAACGCATAATCGTGCACGCAGATAGTGGAGGGAACGTAGCGCCAAGTCCGATTCCTAGAAAGAACATAATGGGCAGGAATGGAAACCACGGGGTGGGATTCGTATTCAAAAACAACACAGAAGCCATTACGGTGCTTGCCATGATCATTGGTCCTGCAATTAATAATCGCCTGTAACCAATTGAAGCCATTTTGCGACCAACAATCATGGACGTGATTGCAACAACGATTGGTGAAAGAACAGAGAACCAGCCAGCTTTTGTTGCGCTGAACTCCCAGATAGTGCGTTGAAACAAAACGTTGTTCAAAATGTTTCCACTAAACGCGGCGCCGTAAAGAAAAGTGGAGATATTCGCCAAGGTGAATGTTCGTTCTTTGAACAACTCCCCCGGCAACAACGGATCACTGTGATGTACAGACCGCCATGCAACGAGTAATCCGAATGCTAAGGCAATTGCGAACAATGCCAGCACAGAGGAATCTCCCCATCCGAGAGTTTCTGAACGCGAGATTCCCCACACCAAGGCTGCAACTGCAACGGTAAACACCACTGCAGCAAGAATGTCCGGCCGTGAACCTTTCATTCGCGGTGATTCCGAAGTCACGCGCCAGGCAAGAACCAGTGTGATGAAACAAATGGGAACGTTGATCCAGAATGCAGAACGCCAACCGAACGTAGAAACAAAGAATGCTCCGAGAGTTGGTCCAGAGGCAACCCCAAGTGCGCCAATTGAACCGACCCAGGCCATGACTTGTCCGCGCTTTTCTGGTGGAAACACGCCGAGCAACAATCCGGTAGACGCTGGCACCATCATTGCCCCGCCAAGTCCCTGCACGGCTCGACCAGCAATGAGTAATCCCATTGTTGACGCAATTGCGCATAGCAAAGAGCCCACCAAGAAAAATCCTGTCCCTGTTATGAAAAAACGTTTGCGACCTACTTGATCAGCGAGGCGTCCAGAAACAACTAGTAACGAACCAAACAGAATGGAATATGCAGTTACAACCCATGCGATGGTGGAAGCAGAATCCTTAGGGAAGCTTTCCTGAATTTCAAAAAACGCCACATTTACGATGGACATATCCAATGTTGAGATGTAGCTAGCAATGGCACACACCGTGAACGTTGCCCACGGACTAAAAACTTTGGTAGTTGGTGTCTCGGTAATTGACATGAATTCCCCCCGGACCATGCACGCTTTTCGGCGAATAGCCAACGGTACTACGGGTCCTAATCTAATCATTAGTTGCAGCTGTCTCACCAGCTTGTGAATCATTAGTCTTACATTTGTGACGCAGGACGATTCAGATACATCGGGGACTACTCCCGCGCGTCGCAAACGTTCGGATGGTCTGCGAACTATTGAACGAGTGCTGAAGGCAGCCGAAGATGAAATGGCTGAATTTGGTTTCGTAAAGTTCAACTTGGATCG
>JANQYF010000006.1 GCA_030729045.1 Ilumatobacteraceae bacterium | reverse complement strand
GAAAAGGCCGCCCCGAAGGGCGGCCCAACCTAATTTTATTAGTCTGTTAACTGAAGCGCACAAGTCCTTGGTCGATAACGACGCGGTCACCGACAGAAGTTGTGAACACTGCTTCGCCCTTGGCTGTTTCCCACATCTTGATGGTGAGTGCTTCGCCAGGAAATACTGGAGATGCGAAACGGCCCTCGATGTGCTTGAAGCGATTTGCATCGCCACCACATAGTGCATTCAGCAAGCCACGACCTGTGAATCCGTATGTGCAAAGACCATGCAAGATGGGCTTAGGGAATACACCAGCTGCAACAGCAGGATGGTTCGGATCTGAGTGCAATGGGTTGCGGTCGCCGTTCAAGCGATACAGCAATGCTTGGTCAAGTGACGTCTGAAATGTGATTTCGTGGTCAGGAGCTTTTGCTGGTGGTTCGTTTTGTGCACCACTTGGTCCACGTTCTCCACCAAAGCCGCCTGCATCACGAATGAATACAGATGAACGCGTTGAGTACAGCGGCTTGCCATCAGCATCAGTTGCTTCTGCCTCAGTAACGATGACTGCAGCTTTCACCTTGTCATACATTGCAACAAGCTTGCTTTGTACCGTTGCAGTTCCTTCAACAGGAAGCGGCTGGTGCAAAGTGATTGATTGCGATGCGTGTACAAGATTTGCGAAGTTGAATTCGCCAACATTGCGCATTGGGTTTGATGCGGCAGTTGCCTGACCAGACCCCAATACAACAGGCATTGTTGGAAGTGCTTTTTGAACAACTCCGGTTGAGTTTTCAGTGACGTATTCCAATTGATCTGAACTGACGTTGAGGCTCACTGCATAGAGCAATGAATCCTTTGATGTCCATGAGATCTTGTACGGTTCGCCGACTGATCCGACTGCTTCTGGGTTAAGTGCCATTGTGTGTCCTTCTTATTTCTTTATCGAGCGCTTTGTGGCCATGAACCATCACGGCCGTCCATGCCGGCATTTGGGCGAGCCTGTGCAAGTAGTTCAGCAACAATTGGCCCCAGTGTTGTTGGGTCTTCAACTGGTGCATGACTTGGTCCGCGATGCCAACCTTCTGCAATTGCAAGAGTCTGACCACTTGCTTCGAAGATGCGACCGGTAACGCCAGCAGCTTCATCAGATGCGAGCCACGTAACGATTGGAGCGATCCAACGAGGTGAACGCATTTCGCGCTCTTCGTCGGTCTCTGGTGCATTGCCAAGACCCTCTGTCATACGAGTAAGCGCAACTGGTGCCACTGCGTTCACAGTGACGTTGAAGCGTGCAAGCTCGAGTGCAGCGATGATGGTGAATGAAGCGATACCAGCTTTTGCTGCGCCGTAGTTCGTTTGTCCGAGGTTTCCGTAGATACCAGACACAGAAGTTGTGTTGATGATGCGACCAGATGTTGGCTTGCCGGCTTTTGCCTGCTCGCGCCAGTACGCAGCTGCCCAACGTGATGGACCAAAGGTTCCCTTGAGGTGAACCTTGATAACTGCATCCCACTCTTCTTCAGTCATGTTGGTGAGCATGCGGTCGCGCAAGATACCTGCGTTGTTCACAACGATGTTGAGGTCACCGAATGATTCAACTGCGGTGTTGATGAGGCGCTGTGAGCCTTCCCATGAAGAAATGTCATCGCCGTTTGAAACAGCTTCGCCGCCCATGGCCTTGATTTCTGCAACAACTTGATCTGCAGGGCTGAGGTCGCCACCGCTTCCGTCTACGTTTCCGCCGAGGTCGTTAACAACAACCTTTGCTCCTTGACTTGCCAGACTGAGCGCATGCTCGCGGCCAATGCCACGACCTGCTCCTGTAACGACTGCAACGCGTCCTTCACACAACTTTGCCACGATGGCCTCCATGATTCATTGGGCACCCGACGGATGCCACGGCTCAATAGTACGAACTCATGTCACTACCCACATAGCCCGACTGCCCCCTAGCCTCTGAACCGTGCCAAGCAAGGTCCTCATTATCGGAGCAGGTCCATCTGGAACCGCATGTGCAGCCACCCTTCATCGTCTCGGGCACGACGTGACCGTGGTCGACAAAGCCACATTCCCACGCGACAAGTGTTGCGGCGACGGCCTGACCACAAATGCATTGCGAATCCTTGACCAGCTTGGCTTTGACCCGTCTCGCGTTCCTGATTGGCAGGTGACGTCCGATGTTCACGTGCACTCCCCATTTGGCCGAACAATTGAACTTGCCCTGCCAAATGTGGGTGGCATATTTGCCGCAATTGCTCCGCGTTCTCAATTTGATCATGCGCTTGTGCAACATTGCCGAGATGCGGGCATCACAATTCATGAAGGACACGCTTTTGTCTCGCTTTCTGAAACAGATACATCAGTGGTTGTAGAAGTTGAGGGACTTGAACCGTTCAATGTTGACTATGTAGTTGCTGCTGATGGCATGTGGTCCCCAGTGCGCAAAGCAATGGGGCTTTCTACTCCTGGTTATCTCGGCGAGTGGCATGCGTTTCGTCAATACATCGGCAATGTAACGGGTTCAAGCGCAACCCAATTACACGTGTGGTTCGAAAAAGACTTATTGCCCGGATACGTATGGTCATTCCCATTACCAGGCAATCGTGCAAATTTCGGATACTGCATATTGCGTTCTTCAGACCGCAGCACAAAATTTATGAACGACACGTGGCGCGATTTACTAACTCGACCTCATATTCGTGAAGCACTGGGCCAAGATAACGTGCCGGAAGATCGTCACACCGCATGGCCTATCCCCGCACGCATTGACACTGCCATCCGGTCTTCGGGCCGAGTCCTCTTTATTGGAGACGCGGTATGCGCCACTGACACGTTGACTGGCGAAGGAATTGGCCAAGCACTCGAGACCGGAATAGCAGCTGCGGAATCAATTGATGCGGGCAACTCCCCTCGCGAAGTTCGCTCCCACTATTCGCGCGCAATCGACAAAACCTTGCTGGCAGACCATCGGATGTCAGTTGTGCTGAGTGCGGTCTTGGCTCGCCCGTTCTTTGCTCGGCTGGTCCTTGCAGTCGTCGATACGAACAACTGGACCCGTACCAACTTTGCTCGGTGGATGTTTGAAGATGAGCCACGAGCCATTGTTCTGACCCCACGGCGCTGGCATCGCAAGTTCTTTAGCCGTTCGGGTGCATACGAATCCTGACAGCAGAACTACGGTTAGGGGCATGAAGACACGCCTTACCGAAATGCTCAATATTGAACTACCCATCATGCTTGCGGGCATGGGTGGCGTCTCCTACAGCGACCTAGTGGCAGCGGTCTCCGATGCCGGTGGTATCGGCACATTTGGTGCAGCCACAATGTCAACTGAATTGTTGACTTCAGAGATGGCGCGAGTTCGCACCATGACAAACAAGCCATTCGGTGTTGACCTACTTACTGCGGCCCCTGATTCCATTGAACGCAATATCAAGGCAATCATTGCGGGTGGCGCAAGCATTTACGTTGCTGGTCTCGGCGTGCCGCGTGAAATTGTTGATGAACTACATAGCCACAACATTCTTGTTGGCTCAATGTGCGGAAAAGTACGCCATGCCACCGCTGCTGTTGCAAGCGGATGCGACTTTGTAGTTGCACAAGGAACCGAAGCTGGCGGCCATACAGGCGTGGTAGCCACAATGGCATTGGTGCCACAAGTTGTTGATGCTGTTAACGGCAAAGTGCCAGTAGTCGCAGCTGGCGGAATTTTTGATGGTCGGGGCTTAATGGCAGCTCTTGCACTTGGCGCAGATGGTGTTTGGATTGGTACCAAGTTCATCGCTACGCACGAAGCACATACAGGCAAGGGCTACAAGGAAAAGATTCTTGAGTCTCTTGAAGATGACGTTGTGATTAGCAAGGGCTACACCGGCAAGACCTGTCGCGTTATTCGCACTGAATGGAGCAACCATTGGGAAAAGAATCCGTCAGAACTTCAAGGTTTCCCCGGACAAGCCATCGCTGCAGCTCAAGCTGGTGTACAGCAACTAGGCACAAGTCCTGACGTAACTCTCGATACCAACAAAGCATTTATGGCTGCAGGCCAAGCTGTCGGCGCAATTCATGAGATTCTTCCTGCCCGCCAGGTTGTAGCTGACATCATGAGTGAAGCACGACGCACACTCGAACGCCTCGCAGCATTTCGATAACTCGTAGTGTTTTCTTTATTGCGGCGTAACCGCGATGTGCGCATGGTGTTCGGCGCGCAAGTGGTGTCATACCTTGGTGACTGGTTCGCATTTGTTGCACTTGCCGGACTAGTCGAAGATGTCACCGACTCACGCTTCCTTGTGTCTTTAGTACTTGTGTCGATGACCATCCCTGGCCTTTTCATGTCGCCCATCGCCGGATCTTTTGCTGATCGGTTTGACCGACGCAAAATCTTGATGGCTGTCTCAGTTCTTCAGGCATTCGCTGCACTATTGCTACTTCTGCATTCCGCAGCGGGCATCTGGATCACATTTGTTTCCCAATGCCTGATTGCAGGGCTCGCTTCGTTTGTTGGGCCATCCACTAGTGCGTCAGTTCCGAACTTGGTAGATAACGAAGACGACCTTCGCAAAACAAACGCACTCTTTGGCAGCACCTGGGGAGTCATGCTTGCTGTTGGTGCAGCGCTGGGCGGGCTCTTCGCCGCAGTTTTTGGTCGAAACGCAGCATTCATTGCGAACGCCGTTTCTTTTGTTGTCGCTGCATTGCTGTTTGCTGGCGTAAGGCGCCCGATGCAAAGTGAACGCACACAAAACTCGAACAAGGGCCGCGTACGACCCCTTGCCGACATGAAAGAAGCAATCAATGTCGCAAAGAAGGACCCTGTCATCCTTGCGCTTCTGTGTTCCAAGATGACTTTCGCAGTGGGTGCAGGAATCGTCAGTCAACTTGCGGTTCTCGCATCAAATGTTTTCAATGTCGGCGACTCAGGCCGTGGTCTACTTATTGGTGTGCGAGGAATCGGTTCTGGTCTTGGCCCAATTATTGGCGCCCGCATTGCGGGACGTGACATGGCGAAGTTACTGAAGGTATGCGGGTATGCGGGAATTGTTTTCGCTGTGTGTTATGTGGGTGCAGCGTTGAGTCCGTTTATCGGGATGGCTGCTGTCTTTATTGCGCTTGCGCATCTCAGCGGCGGCGCACAGTGGACTTTGTCAACACTGGGTTTGCAGATGGAGTCTCCTGACCATGTGCGTGGCCGCGTGATGGCTGGCGATATGGCAATGGTGAACACCATGATTGGTTTCACCAGCATTCTTGCCGGACTCACCTCACAATTCGTCGGCGTGCGACCAGCAATCATCATTTTTTCTGCAGCTGCAGCAGTTGCCTCTGTTGTCTACTTGATTGCTACGGCCGGAATTATTCGGCGTCTGCGCACTTCACAGCAGCATTGATGTAACCCGAACGACGAGGGTCTTCGTCGTACACGGTAAGCATGGTATTCATCACATACGACATTGCAAGTTGGCGTGATGGCTGCGCAAACGCAACCGAACCGCCCGCACCATCGTGACCGAAACTGCCGGGGCCTGCATACTTGTTGCGCTCGCTATGCAACATGTATCCCTTTCCGAATACTGTCGCGCGCCCAAGAATTCGATCAACTTCTCCAGCAGGCGTTTCTGAAGTTGTTGCTCGACGCAGAGTTTCTTCACTCAACAAACGCACTCCATTTACCTCACCAATGACGGCAGCATAAATCGTGGCAAGAGATTTCGCATTGGAGATGCCATTAGCTCCAGGAATTTGTGCAGCATGCACCTCACGCTTGTTGAAGGCGCCCGGACCAAATGCACCATTCAATGACAATGCAGTTGCCCCTTCTGAACCAGGGCCACCAAAGTCATTCATGAACTTGGCAATGTCTGGTGGAAACTTTGGAATGGGGTGGGCCATGAGATGAGCAACACGATGTTCTTGTTCTTCTGGTAACCCAATCCAAAATTCAACACCCAGTGGCGCCACTATTTCGGAGGCAACAAAATCACCGATACTTCGACCAGTAACACGCCGAACTAACTCTCCAGCAAGCCATCCGTACGTAAGCGCGTGATAACCGTGAGTTGAATTTGGTTCAAAGAATGGTGTCGTTTCTGCCAGCCTCGAAGTGACTGTTTCCCAATCAAGAGCTTCTTCCAATGTGATGGGGCCTTCTACGGTGAACACACCTGCGCGATGCGCAAGCACCTGTGCAACTGTGAGTTCACCTTTGCCTTTGGTAGCAAATTCGGGCCAATAGGTGGCCATTTTTTCGTCGTAATCGACTAGGCCACGCTCGACGCACATGGCAACAGCAAGTGCTGCAATTCCCTTGGTAGTGCTGAAGATGACATTCAGAGTGTTTGCGTCGTAGGGAACTTTTCCTTCTTTGTCGCGTGAGCCGCCCACTAAATCGACGACGAGTTCACCTTTGTGACGCACTGCGATACTGGCACCACGATCTAGTCCAGATGAAAGATGCGCGAGAAATTCATCACGAACTGGCTCCCAACCGGGAGCCACAACATCAACTGTCAGTATTGACATGATCAGGCGTCGATGATTGCGCGGAGTTTTTCGATTTGACCAACAGGGTCTGGACCAATTGGGTTCACTGACAACACAGTGACGCCTGATTCCTTGAATGCAGCAACACGTTCTTTGATGAAACCAGTCGAACCAACAAGGTTGGCGTTCATGATCCATTCGCCAGGAATTGCTGCAGCAGCTTCGGCCTTCTTGCCTTCCAGGTAGAAGTCCTGAATGTCAACTGCTTCTTTTTCAAATCCGTAATCACGGCAGATGTCGTTGTAGAAGTTCTTACCGCGAGCACCCATGCCGCCGACATACAGCGCCATATTTGGGCGTGCCATGTCAAGAACTTTTGTTTGGGCATCACCAGTGAGTGAGTCATCAATAGCCAACATTCCGCCAGCTGAAATTTCAAGACGCCCACGTGATGGATCACGCTTTGCAAGTCCGGCCTTCAACTGATCGCCCCATACGTTGTGGTAGCGCTCTGGGTAGAACATGAT
>JANQYF010000005.1:31375-38891 GCA_030729045.1 Ilumatobacteraceae bacterium | reverse complement strand
ACCAATCACGAGACGCTCATGCGTCGTGCCATGCATATGGCTGCCACCGCGCGTACATACGCGCGACCTAACCCATGGGTTGGTGCAGTTGTTGTGTGTGTTGATGGTTCTGTGTACGAAGGAGCCACACAGCCACCTGGCGGTCCGCACGCTGAAATTGTTGCGTTGAATGCTGCGCGTGAAGGCGGCAGTGATGTCCGCGGTGCAACGTTGTATTCCACATTGGAGCCGTGTTCACACACTGGTCGCACTGGTCCGTGTACAGAAGCAATTATTTCTGCAGGCATTGCGTGTGTTGTTGCTGCGATTGCGGATCCTGATTCACATGTTGCCGGAACTGGCTTTGATGCTTTACGCATAGCAGGCGTTGAAGTTGTTACTGATGTCTTGGCAGACGAGGTGTCAGCGCAACTTGCGCCGTACTTGCATCATCGACGCACTGGCCGTCCGTTTGTGATGTTGAAGATGGCAACCACTCTTGATGCCCGTACTGCAATTCCGAATGGTCCTCGATGGATCACTGGCGAAGAAGCTCGCGTACGTGTGCACCAGTTGCGCGCAGAAAGCGATGCAATAGTTGTTGGCTCTGGCACTGTGATTGCAGATGACCCGGAACTTACTGTGCGTCATGTTGACGGAGTTTCTCCGCGACGCATTGTGTTGTCGCGAAGTGGTTTGGTGTCTGCAACGGCCAAAGTGCAGCCATGCGATGTGTGGAGCGGAAATCTTGAAGACCTACTTGATTCATTAGGCAATGACGGTGTTTTGCAGTTGATGGTGGAAGGTGGCGCAACAGTTGCCACCGCATTCCATGAGCAAGGCCTCATCAATAGGTACGTGTTTCATGTTGCGCCCATTGTGAGCGGCAGCGATAGCGCACCCGGAGTATTTATTGGAGATGATGCACTCCCCTTGTCAGATTGCACATTGGTATCAGCTACTGCACTTGGTGCAGATATAGAAATCGTTTTAGACCCCATACGAAAGAAAGTAGGAACATCATGAGTGATTCCACCCTTGCCCCCATTGAAGATGTAATTGCAGCAATTGCTCGCGGTGAAATAGTTGTCATGGTTGATGACGAAGACCGCGAAAATGAAGGCGACTTCATTATGGCTGCTGAGTTCGCTTCAGCAGAGAAACTTGCATTCATTGTTCGGTATTCAACTGGCGTGGTGTGTGCACCATTGACTGACGAGCGTTGTGACGAATTGCGTCTTCCTCTCATGGTTGAACAGAACACGGAAAGCCAGCGCACAGCATTCACGGACACTGTTGACCTGATTGAAGGAACAAGCACGGGCATCAGTGCAGCAGATCGTGCAGCAACATTGCGTGGCCTGTCAGACCCAACGTTGTCGTTCAAGTCATTCGCTCGCCCTGGCCATATCTTCCCGTTACGTGCACGTAACGGTGGCGTACTGAAGCGCGCAGGCCATACAGAAGCTGGCGTTGACTTGGCACGTTTGGCTGGGTGCGAGCCTGCAGCTGTGATCTGCGAAATTCAGAACGATGACGGCACCATGATGCGTTTGCCAGACCTTCGTAAGTTCTGTGCAGAACACAACTTGCTGCTGTCTTCCATTGCTCAACTTATTGAATACCGTCGACACAATGAGCGTCTTGTAGAACGCATGGGTGAAGCAGCGGTTCCCACTGAGTTTGGCACGTTCACATGCGTTGCATACAAGAGCACCATTGACAACATCGAGCACCTTGCATTTGTGAAGGGAACAATTACCGGAAAAGAACCAATCCTCGTTCGCGTTCACAGTGAATGCCTCACTGGTGATGTGTTCGGATCACGTCGTTGCGATTGCGGACCTCAACTAGCTACTGCCATGCAGATAGTTGATGAAGCAGGAGCTGGTGTCATTGTGTACTTACGTGGTCACGAAGGACGCGGCATTGGTATTGGGCACAAGATTCGTGCGTACTCTTTGCAAGACGAAGGTTTCGACACAGTTGATGCCAATACAGAATTGGGACTGCCAATTGATAGTCGCGAATACGGTATTGGGGCGCAAATTCTTGCGGACCTCGGTGTGCGTGAACTCAAACTGATGACAAATAACCCCGCAAAGTACGGCGGTCTTGGTGGTTACGGACTCACTGTTGTGGAACGCGTGTCACTGAACACAGTTCCGACGCCAGAGAACGAGGCGTACTTGCGTACAAAGCGCGAGCGCATGGGTCACCATATCGATATGCACGACGGGCAAGGAGAAGGCAAATGACACGGGCAGGTTCAAGTGGCGCAATGCCTGAACTCAACGGCAAGGGATTACGTATAGGCATAGTGTCTGCGCGATTCAATGATCACATTGTGACTGCGCTACGCGACGGCGCATTGCGTGGACTTGAGCGTTGCGGTGTTGCAGATAATGACATTGTGGAACATTGGGTTCCTGGTGCGTTTGAAGTCCCCCTTGCTGCAAAGGTTTTGGCTGAAACCGGAACCGTTGATGCAATCATTTGCTTGGGCACTGTCATTCGTGGTGACACGCCACATTTTGAATATGTGTGCGAAGCAGCAACTCGAGGTATTCAGGACGCACAAATGTCAACTGGCATTCCAGTGATGTTCGGCGTGCTCACCTTGAACACCGAACAGCAAGCTATTGACCGCAGCGGCCCAGGCATTGACAATAAAGGCGATGAGGCTGCCGTTGGTGCCGTGGAAATGGCTCTGCTTCTCAAAACAATCCGCAACTAAACAATCACTATTCCATTCACACCTTCGCTGCGCACACATTGTGAGCAAAGGAGGTGCGCATGTCGTTCTTGTGCTCTCTCGTTGTTGCTGCGGGACTCTCGGTAACCCCACTTCCTCTCCCCTCAGCCCAAACTGTTGCTGAGACTTTGCTGTTTCGTACTGCATTGCCAGCCTTTGTAGCAACAGCGGATTCGCCTGAGCACGATGTGCGACTTGATTGGAGCACTGATGGTTGTTCGGCTCCCATCGTGCAAAGCACTGGCCGAAGTTTTGATTTCTACAACGCTTGTCGACGGCATGATTTCGGATACCGCAATATGAGCCGTTTCAGAAATGGTCGCGTGTGGAGCCAGGCGCTACGCCTTCGTATCGATACGCAATTCCGAAGAGACGCGCGTGCCAGTTGTGTTTTCAAAATTCGACTGACGAAGGTGCAATGTTTGGCGTGGGCAGAAACGTATTTCAGAGCTGTGCGCAGTTTTGGAACACCGTGACTTAGGGCGTGGTGATTGCGTCTATCAGTTGGTGTAGAAGTCGCCCTGTTGCGCCCCACACGGTTTCGTCATCTAATTCAAAGAAATGAATATTGATGTCGCCACGATCTGTTGACCACCATTCATTACGGTACGTATCTTGGCGAGCAAGATTGTGCAATGGCACGGTCATGATGCGCGCCACTTCACCAGGGTCTGCACGTAACTCAGGTTCACCATCGACTAACGCAACGACGGGCGTGATGTGGCTGTTGCTAACAAAAGTGGCAATTGGTTCAAGCGTTCCGATGATGGTGACAACATCATGAGGCAATGCAACTTCTTCATGGGCTTCACGCAGTGCAGTTTGAAGTGGCGTCTCATCTGGTTCCATACGGCCGCCTGGAAAAGAAATTTCTCCTTTATGGCTGCGTAGGTGATCAGCACGGCGAGTGAGCAACACCGATGGTCCGTCATTCGTGACGAGTAGCGGCATAAGAACCGCTGACGGTCGAGAGGACGCGACCCATTCTTGTTTCAAGTCAAGATTTACTGGTAAGTCTGATGCAACATGGAGATGAAGACGGCGACTGATTTCTTCAATGTCGTTCAATACAGAAAAATCACGGTTCATCCATTCAGGACTGTCACCGAGACGCCAATTGTCGGGGCGCGGGATGTTTTGGTTACCTCCGCGTCGTTGACTCACGATGCTGTAGGAGTCCAACCAGATGATTTGAGTTCAGCAAGAACTTCAGCAAGTCCGGCGGTTTTTAAGTTGGCGAGAATGCGACCTGGCATCTCTTCGCCCTTTTCAAAAAGGTCCCATGCGGTGATCAATTTATTTAGGTCTGGTGCTGGTCGTTCGAAAGCCATGCCCGAAGCGTACCGACACAAAGCCCTGTGTCAGCGCCGCAATGACAAGTGTTAGCCGAGACGTAAGTTCCAAGGGCACAACGACTGCGATGACGAGAGCGCTGACTGCAATGCCGATGCCGATTACACGGTGAGTGCGTGGCCGCAATACCTGGAATGCCGATAGAAATCCGTCAGAGAGTGACGCATTCACAATGATGGCAACAGCAACAACAGCAAGAGCGGCTGGGCTAACAGAGTTTGCAGCTGACATGGCGAGTGCGAAACCAATGGCATATTCAAATAGCTGTACCAGCCACATGCCTTTGGCGCGTTGTTTCATGGGTACAGAGTACGCCGCAGAAATATTGATGGCCCGGACCAAAAGGTCCGGGCCATCAACGGGAGGCTCTGTGTGCAACACACCCTGAAATATTTTTATTCCGAAAGGGGAATTACATCATTCCCATTCCACCGGGCATTCCGCCGCCACCCATGGCAGGGGCGTTCTTGTCAGGCTTATCAGCCACAAGACACTCGGTGGTCATTACTAATGAAGCAATAGAAGCTGCGTTCTGCAATGCAGCGCGCGTGACTTTTGCAGGGTCAATGATTCCTGCAACAACAAGGTCGACATACTCGCCTGTTGCAGCATTGAGACCAATATTGCCCTTTTCAGATTCAACGCGCTGTACAACAACGGAACCTTCCATGCCGGCGTTGTCTGCAATGTGCTTAGCCGGAGCAACAAGTGCTTCGTACACAGTGCGAGCACCAGTAGCTTCGTCGCCTTCAAGGCTCTGAACAACTTTGAGAACAGATGCACGCGTACGAAGAAGAGCTGTACCGCCACCGGCGACGACTCCTTCTTCGATTGCTGCGCGAGTTGCTGACACTGCATCTTCGATGCGGTGCTTCTTCTCTTTAAGTTCTACTTCAGTGGCAGCACCAACCTTGATAACTGCAACACCGCCGGCCAATTTGGCAAGGCGCTCTTGAAGCTTTTCGCGGTCCCAATCAGAATCGGTGTTGTCGATTTCGGCTTTGATCTGGCTAATGCGGCCAGCAACTTCTGCCTTATCGCCAGCACCATCAACGATGGTGGTTGCGTCTTTGGTGATGATGATGCGCTTTGCGCGTCCCAACAAGTCAAGTGTGACGTTCTCAAGCTTGAGGCCAACTTCTTCGCTGATGACTTGGCCACCAGTAAGAACTGCCATGTCTTGCAACATTGCTTTACGACGATCACCAAAACCAGGAGCTTTCACTGCTGTTGAGTTGAATGTTCCACGGATCTTGTTGACAACAAGTGTTGCCAATGCTTCGCCTTCAACATCTTCAGCGATGATAAGAAGCGCACGGCCTGTCTTCATGACAGCTTCGAGAGCTGGCAACAATGACTGGACTGAAGAAATCTTTGATGCGTAGTACAAGATGTACGGCTCTTCGATAACTGCTTCTTGACGCTCTTGGTCTGTAACGAAGTATGGCGACAAGTAACCCTTGTCGAACTGCATTCCCTCAGTGAATTCAAGCTCGATACCAAAAGTATTGCTTTCTTCTACTGTGACAACGCCGTCTTTACCGACTTTGTCGATTGCATCAGCGATGACGCCACCAATGGTTGCATCAGCTGCTGAGATTGTTGCAACGCTGGCGATATCGCCCTTGTCGTCAACTTCTTTTGACTGACCCTTGATTGACTCAACTGCTGCAGCAACTGCTTTTTCCATGCCGCGCTTCAAACCCATTGGGTTTGCACCAGCAGCGACGTTGCGCATGCCGTGTTGCACCATTGCCTGAGCAAGAACTGTTGCTGTTGTTGTTCCGTCACCGGCAACATCGTTGGTCTTGGTCGCTACTTCTTTAACAAGTTGCGCACCCATGTTTTCGAATGGATCGTCGAGTTCGACTTCTTTTGCAATGGACACACCGTCGTTAGTGATGGTGGGTGCACCGAATTTTTTGTCGAGGACAACGTTGCGTCCCTTAGGTCCGAGCGTCACTTTGACAGCATCGGCCAACTTGTTGACTCCCGCTTCAAGTGCGCGGCGAGCTTCGTCGCCAAATTTTAATTGCTTAGCCATTGTGCGGACTACTTTCCAACGATTGCAAGAACGTCACGGCTGGTGAGGATCAAAAGATCGTCTCCACCATGTGTTACTTCGGTGCCGCCGTACTTGCTGTACAGAACAACATCGCCGACTTTTACGTCGAGTGCAAAATGCTTGCCTTCATCGTCGCTCCAGCGACCAGGACCAACTGCGAGCACTGTGCCCTGCTGTGGCTTTTCTTTTGCAGTGTCTGGAATGACGAGACCAGAAGCAGTGGTCTGCTCTGCTTCGCTTGGCTTGACAACGATGCGGTCATCGAGTGGCTTCAGGTTCATAATGTTCCTCCGAGAAGTAGGACCGGTGACCCGGTCCGGGGATTAGCACTCGAGGAGTGCGACTGCTAATGATACGGACTAGCGGGCCGCCTTAGCAACGCCAAACCCGTTTCGGTGTCCTATTTCGAGGCCGGAACCCCGAGCAGCCGGGCGGTCTCTTCGAGGGGCAGGCCGATGATATTGGTCATCGAACCGGACGAGGAAGCCACCAAAGCACTGCCATGTCCCTGGATGGCGTAGGAACCCGCCTTTCCAGCCGATTCCCCTGTGCCGATGTACCACTCGAGCATCTCTGGCCGAAGGTCGAGGAAGGTGACAGAGGAACTGACAACCTCGACCGCTTCGCCTGTGGCACTCACCACTGCCACCCCCGTATGGACCTGATGGGTGGTTCCACTGAGAAGGGTCAACATGCGGCGGGCGTCGTCATCATCAACTGGCTGACCAAATATGTGCCCATCAAGATCAACCGTGGTGTCGGCGCCGATCACGATGGCATGCGAATCGCTGACCGTATATACGGCGCGAGCTTTCTCTAGCGCAAGACGTTTCACATATGAAACGGGGTCTTCATGTGAATGTGGAGTCTCATCAATATCGGCTGGCACCACAGAGAAGTCGGCAACTAATTGCTTCAACAATTCAACGCGACGTGGCGAACGTGATGCAAGCACAACGAAACTCTCAGATTCCATTCCTGCACTCTACGACGCCCGCACACATCATTGACATGAGCATCACTGAAGCGTCTAGATTTCAACTACGGACCGCAATTGGTCAGATTCTGAGCGAGGAGGCAGCAGACACACTTATGGAACTTCTTCCTCCCGTCGGCTGGGCCGACGTCGCCACCAAAACCGACCTGCAACATCTACGCGATGAACTCAAGGATGACATGCATGCTCTTCAGTTGACAATTGAAGCAACTCTTGAAAAGCGACTGCATGAGCAAACGAAATGGTTGATCACGACCATGATCGCCATGAACACTGTGATGCTCGCTGCGTCAGTTGCTCTGTCGAAACTTATTTAGCCGCCGCTTAACGCCATCTCATGGCCATCATCTGGCACTGTGAGATCATC
>JANQYF010000005.1:27908-31275 GCA_030729045.1 Ilumatobacteraceae bacterium | reverse complement strand
TTTAGCCGCCGCTTAACGCCATCTCATGGCCATCATCTGGCACTGTGAGATCATCGCGATTATCTAAGTAGCCCTCTGGCAAGACAACTTTGATGGGGCCGTTTGTATGACCACGCGTAAAGCGTTCACCACCAGGCAGAAGTGTCATTGCTTGGTCAAGTTGAGATGAGATTTCTTGCAATTGCTCGAACGTTGACACTGTGGCAAATGACCTGCGCACTTCGGAACCAACTGGATACCCAGTGAGATACCAACCGCAATGTTTGCGGAAGTTACGAATTCCGTAATCAGGTCCCATGATTTCCATCAGGCCTTGTGCGTGTTCCTGCATAACATTCAGAACAAAACCAAGATTCGGTGATGCTTGCACTTCCCGGCCACTGAACGCATCAACAAGATCACGAAACAACCACGGCTTTCCAAGGCATCCGCGCCCCACAACAACACCGTCGCAACCGGTCTGATCCATCATGTCGATGGCATCCTGTGCTTCCCAAATATCTCCATTGCCCAACACAGGAATACTCGTCACGGCTTGTTTCAATTCGGCGATCTTTTCCCAATGAGAATGGCCCGCATAATGCTGTTCAGCTGTGCGTGCATGCAGGGCAATCATTGCAATGCCTTCATCTTCTGCTGTTTTGCCCGTATCTAAGAATGTTGTGATGTTGTCGTTAATGCCAATGCGGAACTTGCACGTGATGGGCACGCCATATGGCTCGGCCGCTTTCACTGCTGCCGCCATAATTGCGCGAGTCAGATTGCGCTTCACAGGAACTGCTGCGCCGCCGCCTTTGCGGGTGACCTTTGTTGCCGGGCAACCGAAGTTCATGTCAATGTGGTCTGCAATATCTTGTTCGCACAACGCGCGCACTGCCTTGCCCACAAAGTCAGGATCACTTCCGTAGATCTGCAAACTACGGAAATCTTCATCGGGCCCGAATGCAACCATCTTCTTGGTTCGCTCATTGCCATGAACAAGCGCGACAGCCATCACCATTTCACTGACATACACAAGGTCCGGCCCAAAGGTGCGGCACTGTGCACGGAAAGGAATATTGGTAACGCCCGCCATAGGTGCAAGCACCACAGGAATAGGGAACTCTCTGCCACGAAGGACAAGTGGCAAACGTGTCATCGTGGCACCGCATCTAGTTTGAGATTCGGGTACGCACCACATGACAAGTTGGTAGGGCCATCGGACGCAAGTCTGTGCCACGCAGCAGCTGCAATCATTGCAGCATTGTCAGTGCACATGTCACGACTTGGCAATGCCACTGGGAAACCCGCAGCAGCACCACGAGCTGTCATTTCAGAGCGCAACAATGAGTTGGCAGATACTCCCCCGCCCAACACGATTCCTTTGGCTCCAACTTTTTGGGCCGCACGAATGGTTTTTGCACACAACACATCAACAACAGCAGCTTGAAAAGAAGCGGCGACATCAACATTTGAGACATCCGGGTTCTTCTTTACATAGTTAATAACTGAAGTCTTCAAACCACTAAATGACACATCAAGACCATCGTGCATCATGGCGCGTGGGAACTCAACAGCATGTGGGTTTCCGCTTGGCGCAAGTTTGTCAATGGCTGGGCCACCCGGATACCCGAGTTGTAAATACCGTGCGACTTTGTCGTACGCCTCACCAGCAGCATCATCAATTGTGCGTCCCATGATCACGTAGTCACCATGGCCACGCATTTCAATAATCATGGTGTGGCCACCAGATACCAGTAAGACCACCAGAGGGAACTGCAGAGTGGGGTCATCAAGAAGTCCGGCATACAGATGAGCTTCTAAATGATTAACGCCTACAAATGGTTTGTCCCACACCAGTGCAAGTGACTTCGCCGCCGATACACCGACCAGCAACGCGCCAATGAGGCCTGGGCCAGCAGTAGCAGCAACAACATCAACGCGTGACGGCAAGATGCCCGCTTCCGTGATTGCTGCATTCACTACAGGAATAAGCGCTTCCAAATGGGCACGGCTTGCCACTTCGGGCACGACGCCGCCAAAGCGTGCATGAATTTCAATCTGACTAGAAACGACGGACGACAAGATGTCATTGCCACCCATCACTACTGATGCAGCTGTTTCATCGCAGCTTGTTTCAATTGCAAGTACCACTGTTGATTCATTCACTACGTGTGATGTCATGGGCGTCTCGATTCGATAAGGCGAACACGTTCTAAGAATTCGGGTGTATCTATGCCGTGTGCCCACATGATGATGGCATCATCCTTGTTCTCGTAATACTTCTTGCGTATTCCGGCCGGCACGAAACCAAAACGCCTATACAACTGCTGGGCTGCAGTATTGGTATGGCGCACTTCAAGAGTCATTGCCAAACAGCCACGGTCGCGAGCAAGAATCACAAGGTCCAGCATGATTTCGGTGGCAACGCCACGCCCCTGCCAATCAGGATCAACAGCCACGTTCGTCACGTGAGCATCGTCGCCGCTAAACATCAAACCGCCGTAGCCAACTAGAACGTCACCGACATATGCGACCAGGTAGTACCTGGCACCTTCACGCATCAGTGAAATTTCAGTGACAAATGTGCGGTGAGTCCAAGGGCGTGGGTACAGCCCTTCCTCAATCTCCATCACTCGCCGAAGATGACGGCGACGCATTGTTTCTGTGGTCAAGGCATCAGTCATGCGTTCACGAAGGAAGCTCATCGTGCAGCCTCTCGTGTTAGCCAATTTATTTCAGCATCTGGTGCACGCAAATACATCGGCGTGATCTCGCCTGCTTGCACAGTGTCATCTGCTGCGATGCGGTGAGACGCCAGAACTACAACCTTTTGTGCTGTTGGAAACGCATGTGGCTCACCTGCCATCATCGCCCACGGCACATCTTCGAATAGTGCAGCATGACGGATAAACCCAGTACCCACGCACGTAATGTCTTCGCCACGATCAGCTAAATGCACAGCCATATCTTCAGGGCTCGACACAACAGGTTCCGTTAACCGAAGTGGCTCCACGCCTACTCCGCGCATGCGATACAGCGACCAATACACCTCACCACGGCGTGCATCAAGCGACGCCGCCACCACATTGTCTGACCATTCTGCATTCATAGCGAGTGCATCAAGACTGCATACGGGCACAACAGGAATTTCTAATGCCCATGCAAGTGATGCTGCACTTGCAATACCTACCCGCATGCCAGTGAATAACCCAGGCCCCACATCAACTGCAATTGCTGACAGGTCTGCCATGGTGGCATCTGCTTGCTGCAGAACAAATTGAATCATCGGAGTCAATGATTCAGCATGACGACGATCGCTTGCCAACATTGAATGTGCACGAATGCCGCGATAGTCCCCTACTGCAACACCGACATGGTCAACTGA
>JANQYF010000005.1:21811-27808 GCA_030729045.1 Ilumatobacteraceae bacterium | reverse complement strand
GAGATCGCGTGGTCGAACAACGCCAGCTATCGCACTGGCAATTGCATGCGTATCACCAAGATCAGAAGCCCGAAGCTCAATCACGAGTATCGCCGGAATATTCGCGGGCTGATGCCGCACACGATTTCATAACCAATAGTGCCAAGAGCATCTGCCCAGTCATCGGCCGTCACAGAATGTACGCCTTGCTTGCCAATCAGCACAACTTCATCGCCGACCATTACAGAAGAATCAGATTCACAATCAATCATTAATTGGTCCATGGTGATGGTGCCCGCAAACGAGCGAGGAACACCATTGAGCAATACCTGAATGTTTGCGCGGCCAAGAGCACGTGGAACACCATCTGCATAACCAATAGGCACAGTGGCAATGAGCGAACCTTTTGTTAACGGACGCACTAATCCGTATGACACAGCCTCGCCAGCTTCCACCCATCGCACTGCAGACACACGAGCCTTAAGAGACATTGCAGGAATAAGACCAGCACACAGTTCGGCGACTCCTGGGCCAGGGCGCAGGCCGTACATAGCAATTCCTAGGCGAACCATAGTGAACCGGCTTGGTTCATTAGCAAGTGCAGCGGCGCTATTGGCAGCATGAACAAGTGGTGGGTTGATACCGCGAGATGACAAATCATCAAGAACAGAATTGAATGTACTGAGCTGTGCTGCATTGGCAGAATGTGATGGGTCATCAGCTACTGCGAAGTGTGTATACACGCCTTCAATGGTCAATGATTCATACGAACTAATAAACGAGGCTAGTGACACCACTTCATTCGGTGCAACACCTACACGATGCATACCAGTATCAACTTTGATATGTACTTTGACTGTCTGATCCGCAGCCGACGCAGAGGCTGCTAGAACTGCAGCACCACGCGTTGTAGTGACCGTTGGAGTCAGTTGATAACCAACAATTAGGTCCGCAAGTTCCGCAGGTTGTTCGCTTAACAACAAGATTGGCGCGGTAATTCCTGCGCGACGTAATGCAACGCCTTCATCCACTATTGCAACGCATAACCCTGTTGCGCCACCGGCAAGTGCAGCATTAGCCACTTGTATTGCACCATGGCCATACCCATTAGCTTTGACAACTGCCCACACCTGAACAGGTGCAGTACGTTGCGCCACAATTGCAACGTTGTGAGAGATAAGACCGGTATGAACTTCCGCCCATGCCCAGCGTGTTGAGAAATCAATTGACATGGGCCATCACATCACTCAGTACATCTGAAATCAGACCAACAACATCACGCGCAATAGTGCCTTCAGCGACACACCGTGATCCGGCAACACCATGAACATACGCAGCAGCCGCGGCTGCCTCTGGCGCTGCAAGTCCACGTGCAAGAAGTGCCCCGATGATTCCGGCAAGAACATCACCCGTGCCGGCAGTGGCTAGTCGCTGGTCCCCAGACGCCACCAAATACACGGCGCCCTCCGCATCACTAATAATGGTGGTTGCCCCTTTACGCACAACAGTGCACCCTATGCGCGCAGCCAGATCACGTGTTGCACCTATTCGATCTGCCGACATCGCGTCACCGCCCAACGAGGCAAATTCACCATCATGTGGAGTCAGAATTGTGGCTGCAGTGCGAGAGCGCAACGTTGAATAGTCGCCATGAGGGTCAATTGCACCGGAAATACCATCACCATCGACCACTACAGCAAGATCGCATCGCGCAAGAACTGATCTGATCTCAGCACCAACGTCATCTCCGCGACCAAGACCGGGCCCAATAACCATTGCACCGAATCGTGCAATGTCGGCAGCAACAAAAGACGCCCAATCAGTGGCGGGGAGAACATGACCAACAATCTCTGTCGGTTGAGAGAACATTGATGAACCTGAACGCCATGACAAATGCACCATGCCAGACCCGGCACGCAGAGCAGACATGCTTACTAGAGACGCTGCACCTTCCATTCCGTCACTGCCAGCAATAACTCGAACTGCGTGGTTCCATTTATGTGCGTCGTGTTCACGAGGCGGTACCCACGCAGCAACATCAGTTGCTTCAATCAGGTACATGTCAACATCTTCAGTCGCATCTATCCCGACATCAATCACGTCAATCACACCACATAGTGCTGGTCCACTTCCGAAGAACATGCCAATCTTCGGTGCTGCGAATGTAACGGTTCGATCTGCCATCAAGACTCCGCCAGTCACTGATCCATCGAATGCATCGAGACCACTAGGAATATCTACTGCAAGTACTGGAACATCAAACACAATTGGTGGTGTCCATTCACCATGAAATCCAATGCCGTATGCAGCATCAATAACTATGTCTGCAACCCTTGGGTCAATGAATCGACCACCCACGGAATTTGCGTCGACTATTTCAACTGCCGCGCCCCATTGCGTCAACCAATACGCAGCTACTCGCCCATCGTCGCCATTGTGACCAGGCCCAGCAATAACAATGACCTGCTTGCCGTATGAACCACCAAGCATGTTGCGCGCAGCATGAGCAACGGCAAACCCAGCACGGTTGATAAAGACCTGTTGATGATCGCTGCCCACTGCAGAAAGTGCAGTTGCATCAGCGAGTTTCATTTGCTCCGGCGTGAGGACAGCTATCACTCTCTCAGCGTACGCCCCGTTCAATTACACACCAACGCAATAACTAGAGCGCGGCGACTACCGCCATTGCTGTTGTGTCTGTATGGGTAATGGAGACATGCCATGTGGAGACTCCGTGAGCATTAGCAAGAGTCTCTGCCCTACCTGACACGAGTAGATGAGGTGCTCCAGATGACATCTTCTCAATTGAGACATCGTGGAAGTCAAAGGCGCCGAGGCCAACTCCGAGAGCCTTCATTGTTGCCTCACGTACTGCGAATCGTGCTGCAAGTGACGCAGCATCGTCAGTGCGGCCTTCTAACGATGTCAATTCGGCAGATGTAAACAAACGTTGGCGCAAGTGTGGACGACGTTCCAGCAATTTGCGAAAGCGATCCACATCAACTGCGTCGATACCGATGCCCAACATTTCTATTGACCGTCTGTTCGCCACAAGTCGGCGCTCTCAGAAACTGGATTGATAAGCAAGTCAGCAATAGACACTTCTGCAAGTCTGTCTTCGCGAAATGTTCCTTCAGTTTCAGACACCCAGTCAACGAGACGGTCGTAGCGACGGTCGTACCCTTGCAACACTTGGCGTGCAGTACCAGCAGCAATAGTGTCGTGGAATACAACATGCATAAGTGAAATGCCCACGGTGGTTGAACCGTGAACTTCAGGAACGAAAATTACGGTACGGCCATCTTTGCGACCACGTGCAACAAGAACTTCTTGGTCAGCAGCTACGCGGTGCTTTGTACCCACAAGAGTTGCATTTGTTGTAACGCGCGATGTGAGGTCTTTTGCTACGCCACCGCGATCAATGATGGAAACCGTAGCGTTGCGCGCATCACCTGCAATGGCGTACCTAGTGAAACCTTCAACCGATGCGACAGCAGCATCAAGTGAGGCCAGCACTTTGAGCGTTGCATACGACAGATTGTCGCGCGATGCACCGGCTTCAAGAACGGCACGGACAAGAGCACGATCAAGAAGCCCCTCTTCGCTGCGAGAGATTCCGACGGTGACTGTCTTTGCTTGGTGCTTGATAGCGTCGATTGGGCGTGTCAATTCGTCAATACTGCGTGTGAGCGCATCGATGAGATCATCAAGAAGGGCTGATGGCGAAGCAGTGCGACCAGTTTGGCGCTGGAATGCTTGTAGCGGTTGTGGCCCAGTGACAATGCGAAGAAGAGAAACCAGACGTACTGCTGTTGAGGCTTCAAGGTTGCCGTCGTACTGGCCAGTTGCAAGAACTTGGAGGAACTGCTGAGTAACCGGAACGATTTGCGCTTCAACTTGGGTAAGCGCAGTGTCACCACTACCGCCACGTCCGACAACGATTTCGACTACTTCACGTAACTGGCGTAACGGACGAGCAAGTGCATCAATTGCTAATGCTGCTTCGTATCCGAACAGGTGCCCCACCATGGAAGACAACACAAAGGCAAGCGCAGGGTCTGCAACGGGCACGTACACCACGGCTGCAGCAGCAGAATCGAAACGTGTTTCGCCTTGAGTGGCGACAACAATAGGAACCGCTTTGTGCGCCTTAAAGATTGCGACTTCTTTAGCCACATCTGTTGCAGTGCCATCGCTGAGGCCAGCAGCGCATACAAGAATCATTGGTTCACATGAAAGGTCAATGTGTTTTTTGTCTTCAGTAACATCACACGAAATTGATTTGTAGCACAGCTCTGACAGCTTGATACGTACTTCATGGGCTGCAACAGTGTTCGGGCCGTTACCCACAACTGCCCAGTAACGCTTCATTGGTGCATACTTCTGTGCGATAACGCCAATCTCCGTACGTTGCGCAATGACCGTTTCCATAGCCGCGGGCATATGAACAAGTGAATCAAGGATGCGATGCATACGGTCAGCATCAACTTTGCCCGTTGCCTGTGCAATGGCACACGACAAAATTGCTCCAGCGGCAACTTGTGCGTAGAAGGCCTTGGTGCTTGCAACACTCATTTCAATGTCACGACCATCAGATGTGTAATACACGCCGTGGGCTTTGCTTGAAAGCTCGCTTCCGCGACGATTCACAATTGCTAGCACTGCTGCACCACGCGATGCGACGAGGTCAACTGTTCTGTTGGTGTCTGTGGTGGTGCCACTTTGGCTGACGGCAATTACCAACATGTCAGACATATCGGTTGACATTGCAAAACCTGAGAGTTCAGTTGCAGTGAGTGCCTCTACTTGAATAGAAGCATCAAGCAACGAACCGAGTACGGGAATCAACGATGTGCCTGCAACGGCGGCGGTGCCCTGGCCGATAACGCGAATACGACGAATAGATCCGCTAGCCAAACGGTCTTTGATTGTTTTCGGCATTGTAAACGAATCAAGATCAGGGACAAGTTGGCCGTTCACTTCAAGAGTGCGACCACGGATAGTTTTGCGGAAACTGCGAGGAGCTTCAGTGATTTCCTTTAGTAGAAAGTGCGGTGCATCACCACGGTCAATATCGCGTGTTGTCACTTCAGCTACTGCAACATCACTAGCCGTAACAGGAATCTCGATTCCGTCATAGGCAATGCGAGTAATGCCTTCAACTGTGCCTGCTCCGTCTACACGAAGGCGCACCACTTGCCCACGTGAATTGGGGTCGCCTTCTTTGCGAGGAGTCTCGCCATCAAGGCGCACAAAGTGCACAGTCTCTTCAACGGTTCCGTATGGCTCACTTGCAACGATGAAACGATCTTCAGCAAGACCGATATACAAACCTTGACCACTACCAAAGAGTGCCAAGTACATATCGTTCGGATCACTTGCGGTCATGTAACCAATAGCGACCGAGCCTTCAAACTGTGTCACGGCGTTTAGGAATGCTGCTTGTGTATCAAGACCAGTTCCTCGACCGCGATCAACGATGGCCGGGATTACTTTTGCGTCGGTTGTAATTGGGTCTGCAAAACGCAAGTTATGGCGCTCACGCAATTCCGTATGGTTATCAACATCGCCATTCAGAACCGCGACTGACACCTGTTGGCCATCAACGTCAATTTCTTCACCAGTAACGGGGTGAGCGTTCGGCTCAGAAATGATTCCGACACTCGCCCACCGCGTATGGCCAAGTACAGCTACACGTGAGTCAGATACTGAAAGAGCAGTACGCAACAATGCATCTGCACTGACTGCATCGCGCATGTGCTTCGTGTTCTCACCCAGTTCACCAATTTCTGCAGCTGCCTTGTATACAAACACCAATGTGGAACCGCTGTGGCGAACGCTGGTGTTGGTGAACAACGGGTCAGATGTACGACCAGCCATGAGACCAGTTAGTTCAGATGACAATGAGGCAAAAGAAGGCGATGTAACCAGAACACTGATACCAGCAGAGTCACGACCACGAACTTCCATTCGGTCGATAGCCGAGAAGGCTTGATGAATTGCGAAGTATCCGACCAA
>JANQYF010000005.1:0-21711 GCA_030729045.1 Ilumatobacteraceae bacterium | reverse complement strand
GTGAGTAGTTCCTCGATGCTCTGAGCGGTAGGCACACTACGGGTGCTCGGCCGGGGCAGGATGCCAATAATGCCGCACATAACTACAGATTACTCTCGCTGGTCAGTGTCACTAGTGCGTTCCTTCAATAGACCCACCGTGGATATCAACAACCCCCTGGGCAAGGCGCATGGCAATGGACTCTGCAGTTACTTGATCTGCTGCTTCCACCATGACACGCACCAAAGGTTCTGTTCCTGATGACCTCACCAAAATGCGACCATTGTCGCCCAATTCAGCTTCCGCAATTGCAATTTGCTCTGCAATGTCGTGCACGGGGTCATGAACGCGATTCAGAGTACGGATGTTCACAAGTATTTGTGGGTACGACTGCATGATTGATGCAGCTTGATCAAGAGTGACACGAGCACGCGTGATGTATTCAACCAACTGCAATGCAGCCAACAGACCATCACCCGTTGTGGCATGCGCACGGTGAATAACATGACCGCTTTGTTCGCCACCTAATACGAAATCAAATTCATCGAGTGCGACAAGAATACTGCGGTCGCCGACCGGCGTAATGACAACGTCAATGTTGTTGTCACGCATGGTGTGGTGGAAACCAAGGTTTGTCATCACAGTGACTGCAACGCCTTTATTGCGCAGCAAGCCACGGTGCGCAAGATCAACTGCTGCGATAGCCATGATGTGATCACCATCAACCAATGCTCCACTTGCACTAACTGCGATGAGTCGGTCTCCGTCGCCATCAAAAGCAATTCCGATGTCGGCACCTTCGGCAATAACTTGTGCGGACAATTCCTGGGGCGCGGTTGCACCACATTTGTCGTTGATGTTGCGACCATTAGGCGATGCATTAATCACGGATACATCTGCGCCGGCAGACATAAAGACTTCAGGCGCAACATGTGACATCGCACCATTGGCACAATCAAGAACTACTCGAACTCCGGCAAGTGCTTCACCCACAACGTTCAGGCGATGAGTTGCGTACTCCCCCAGAATTCCGGTGGCGTCGTGAATAGTTGGCTGTTCATGAAGCACAGGTTCGGAAACCATGGCATGCCATTCACGTTCGATTTCAATTTGTTCAGCATCGCCAAGTTTTGCTCCGCCTGAAGCGAACACCTTGATGCCGTTGTCAGACCACACGTTGTGTGACGCAGTAATTGCAATGCCCACCCAGCCGTATTGTTCTGCGGCATAGGCAATTGCGGGGGTCGGCACAACTCCCATGAGATGAACTGCAATACCTTCAGCGGCACAGCCTTCAACGATGGCGTCTTCTAATTCAGAACCACTTTCACGAGTGTCGCGGCCAATAACTATGGCAACTGGGCGCAGCACACGAGCGGTGGCACGTGCAAGGTCACGGGCTAAATCAGTAGTGAGTTCGTCGATAGCGACGCCACGAACGCCGTCTGTTCCGAAATGCAACATGTATTGATCTCCTCGCGCGAGGTGCGAAGCGCACCACGCAAATAGGAATCAGCGCTTGGTGAACTGAGGTGCCTTACGGGCCTTCTTGAGACCGTACTTCTTGCTTTCTTTCTTACGTGAGTCACGAGTAAGAAGACCAGCTTTTTTAAGCGCTGGACGCATTTCAGGATCAAGTTCGATGAGTGAACGAGCTATAGCCATGCGCAATGCGCCAGCCTGACCAGTTACGCCACCACCAAAAATATTCGCGTGAATGTCGAATGACTCTTCACGCTCTACAACGCGAAGCGCTTCGGTAACAACCATGCGCTGTGTTGCTGTGGTGAAGTATGCCTCGATTGGGCGACCATTGACAACGATTTTTCCGGTACCGGCGCGAGTGATTGCACGAGCAACAGCTTCTTTACGACGACCAGTTGTTTGAGTGAGAACTGTGTTAGCCACGATGACTCCTTAGTAGATCAGCGCGCCTTGGCAGCGCTGAGATTGAAAACGACTGGGGACTGTGCTGCGTGAGGATGTTCAGGTCCTGCGTACACGTTGAGCTTCTTTACCATCTGACGACCAAGTGGCCCCTTTGGCAACATGCCTGCGATTGAACGAGTGATTGCATCTGCAGGTTTACGATCGAGCAAGTTTTGGTATGTCTCGCTCTTCAAACCACCCGGATAACCGGAGTAGGTATACACCATGCTCTTTTCAGACTTGCCTGATGTCATAACGATCTTTGATGCGTTGATGATGATGACGTGATCGCCTGAGTCCATGTGAGGAACGAATGTTGGCTTGTGCTTGCCGCGAAGAAGACGAGCAACTTCGGTGCAGAGACGACCAAGGACAAGACCTTCAGCGTCGATGACGTGCCACGCGCGGGTGATCTCGCTTGCTTTTGGTTGGTATGTACGCATAAGACTTCTTTCAAGGGAACCCACAACGGGCCGCCGGAACCCCTAAATGGGGGCTTAGTAAGGATAGGGGCGAGATATGCCTCTCGGCAACCGCGAAAGCCAACTGACGACCACCTTTTATATGGTCGGAATCGGTTCCCCCGGATAGCCCACATCCCACAGGGTCAGGCCACAGGCTGGGGCAACTTGGGACCCATGGGCGCGGTCGCAGGCCAACAGAACTTCACGCGTATCGCTGGCCGGGCGATGGCCGAGCCCCACGTCCACCAAGAAGCCAACGAAACTGCGAACCATTTGGTAGCAGAAGGCATTTGCCCGAATTTCAAACACCAGGACGTTGTTGCCCTCGTTGACCCATTTTGCGGAATACACCCGACGATGCATGGAAGGAACGGGGGCGCCTTCAATGAGATCTGGGCGGCGACAGAATGCAGAAAAATCGTGCTCCCCTATCAGCGGATCAATTGCCAAAGTCATAAGCGGCAGCGACAGTGGACGGCGAACATGCCAGGCGCGATCAACCAACATTGGGTCAGGAGCTTCAGAGTTAAGAACGGTGTAGCGATAGCGACGCCAGATAGCGCTGTAACGCGCATCGAATTCATTGCTGACCCATTCAGGGTCTGACACTGCAACGTTTGGTTTACACAACGCATTAACGCTGCGCACAAATGCCGGCAATCGAGTTTCTGCAGGAATATCAATGGTGATTACTTGACCACGCGCATGCACGCCTGCATCAGTGCGTCCTGCAACATCAATGTGCACACGATGACGTGCAACGGTTGAAATCACATCAGTCAGTAACCCTTCAACTGAGTTGATTCCTTCGTTGATAACAAAACCACGAAATGCTGCGCCGTGATACGCCACACGCAAACGGACCCGCCGTAAGGCGGGTCCGTTAGTAAAGTTCTGTTCCGGTTGAGACACCGGTATGTGCCTTAGACGAGTTCGATACGTACTTCAAGCGCAGCGTCACCGAGACGATGGCCGAGCTTCAAGATACGTGTGTACCCACCGTTACGACTGACGTAACGAGGTGCGATCTCATTGACAAGCTTTGATGTCATCTCTTTGTCACCGAGGTAACCCTCGATCTGACGAATGCGATGAACGCGCATTGGCGAATCGCCTTGTGCTTTCTTTGCTTTCGTGATGAGCTTCTCAGCAATAGGACGAAGTTCTTTTGCTTTTGCTTCTGTTGTCTTGATTCCTTCAGCTGCGAACAGTGAAGCGGCCATGTTGGCCATCATGAGACGTTGGTGCTGTGCACTTCCGCCAAAGCGGGGGGCGCGACGTGGAGTAGGCATTGTTGTGCTCCTTAATTCCTGTGATTACGCGCGAAGCGTAAGTCCACGTTCATCGAGCTTCTGGATGATTTCATCCAGGCTCTTCTGACCGAAGTTTGTGATGTTGAGCAAGTCGTCGATTGACTTCAAAAGAAGTTCACCGATTGTGTTGATTTGTCCGCGCTTCAAGCAGTTGCGTGGGCGCTCGCTGAGGTCAAGATCTTCGATTGGCAAGTCAAGGTCAGGTACACCAACATTGGCGCCCATTGGCTCGCTGAGCTCGAGTGACTGTGGCTCTTCTGACAATGTTGCTATGAGATCAACAAGTGAACGCAATGTTGCTGAAGCTGATGCCAATGACTCACGAGGAGAAATTGAACCGTCAGTTTCGATGTCGATAACCAAACGGTCGTAGTTGGTGCTCTGAGCAACACGTGTTGGCTCTACTTCGAACATCACGCGACGTACTGGTGAGAAAATTGCATCGATGGGGATTACTCCGATGATGCGGCTCTCTGCGTCACGGTCGGTGGAAAGGTATCCGCGGCCGCGCTCGACTGTGATGTCGAGTGCAAGTTGTGAACCAGCATTAAGAGTTGCAAGGTGCAGTGATGGGTTGAGAATTTCAACATCAGAGTTGGTTGGGATGTCGCCAGCCTTAAGAGTCATTGGACCCTTAACGTCAACGCGCATAACAACTGGCTCGTCGTTCTGAGACATAACAACAACATCTTTCAAGTTCATGATGAACTCTGTGATGTCTTCTGTCATTCCCTTGATTGTTGTGAACTCATGCTCAACACCGTCGAACTTGACAGTTGTGATTGCAGCACCAGGAATTGATGACAACAACGTACGACGAAGTGAGTTACCAATGGTGTGGCCGAAACCTGGCTCGAGTGGGCCAACAGCGAAACGCTGACGTGTTGGGTGATCTTCGCCGATTGCTTCGACTGATGGACGCTGGATTACAAGCATGTTTGCTCCTAAGAAAAGACGGGGTTACTTCGAGTACAACTCAACGATGAGCTGTTCGCGGACGGGGACATCGATGTGCTCGCGCTGTGGCAAGTCACGAACTGTGACTTGCTTGTCGCCAGCCTCTAGCCAACCAACAAGTGGACGGTCAAGAGTGTCGATGTTGTGTGTGATCTGAATCATTTCTTTTGCCTTAGGAGCAAGTGAAATGACGTGGCCACGCTTGACACGGAATGAAGCGATGTCAACGCGCTTGCCATCAACCTGAATGAGGCCGTGGTTTACGAACTGACGAGCCTGAGGGCGAGTTGCTCCCCAACCGGCGCGGAACACGATGTTGTCGAGACGCTGTTCAAGAAGGCGCAACAAGTTTTCGCCTGTTGGGCCTGCAAGACGAGTTGCCTCTTCGTATGTCAAGCGGAACTGACGCTCGAGTACACCGTAGATGTACTTAGCCTTCTGCTTCTCTTGAACCTGTGCAAGGTATTCACTGCCGGCATTACGACGACGTGTACGACCATGCTGACCAGGTGGGAACGGACGACGATCGAGCGCCTTTGATCCCTTGGCATTTTCATAAATGTTTGTGTTAAGACGGCGCGAGATGCGCACTTTTGGTCCTGTATAACGGGCCATGATTAGCTCCTACGACGCTTTGGTTGAAGGCAACCGTTGTGAGGTACTGGAGTGACATCTTTGATGCCTGATACTTCAATACCAAGATTCTGAATTGAACGAAGTGCTGTATCGCGGCCAGAGCCTGGACCCTTTACATGCACTTCTGCACGCTTAAGACCGTGCTCCATTGCAGCCTTGCCAGCTTTTTCTGCTGCCATTTGTGCGGCGAACGGAGTTGACTTACGTGAACCCTTGAAGCCAACGCCACCAGACGATGCCCATGCAATGACATTGCCTTCAGTGTCTGTAATGGACACGATGGTGTTGTTGAAAGAACTCTTGATGTGAACAACGCCAGTTGTGACGTTCTTGCGCTCACGCTTACGTGGACGACGTCCACCTGCTTGTGTCTTGGCCATGGTGTTATCTCACTGCCTTTTTCTTGTTAGCTACGGTCTTCTTAGGTCCCTTACGTGTGCGTGCATTGGTATGCGTGCGCTGTCCACGAACAGGAAGTCCCTTACGGTGACGAATACCTTGAAGGCATCCGATTTCGATCTTGCGTTTGATGTCCTGCTGCACATCGCGGCGCAGGTCACCTTCAACGGTGGCGTTCTGATCAACCCAACCACGGATGCGGTTGACTTCATCTTCTGTGAGATCGCGAACGCGAGTGTTCTTGTCAAGGCCTGTGGCCTCACAAATTTTCTGGGCGGTCGAGCGACCGATGCCAAAGATATATGTCAACGAAATTTCCAAACGCTTTTCGCGTGGGATGTCGACTCCAACAATACGTGCCATGTGTTTACGTGTCCTTCGTTGACTCTCTAGCCCTGGCGCTGCTTGTGCCGGGGGTTTTCGCAGATCACTCGTACTCGCCCATGGCGACGAATGATGCTGCACTTCTCACAAATTTTTTTGACGCTTGTGCGTACTTTCATTGCGTTCTCACTTAAACCTGTATGTAATTCGACCTCGGGTGAGGTCGTATGGGGTGAGTTCCACTTGGACTTTGTCGCCCGGAAGAATACGGATGTAGTGCATACGCATTTTTCCGGAGATATGCGCCAACACTTTGTGGCCGTTCTCTAATTCCACACGAAACATTGCGTTTGGTAGGGACTCGAGAATCGTGCCTTCAAGCACGATCGCATCTTCTTTCGGCTGAGCCAGAGTGGACTCCTTAGTTAGTTGGGACAGGATGCCCCAATAGCAGACTTGCAATAGGGGCGAGTGACAATGCTATCGGCGCATCTGCCACACACCAAGTGCCGATTACCGTCTTTGTTCGACAGCTTCGGTGAGGCGGCCAAAGACTTCTTCGGGGCTTCCGACCCCGTCGACCTGGGCCAAACGGCCGGTTTTGCCATAAAAGTCGATGAGCGGCTCGGTTTGGGACTCATAGAGGTCAAGGCGACGATTAATGGCGTCCGGGGTGTCGTCGTCACGCTGCACCACGTCTCCCCCGCAGTTATCGCAACTCCATTGGCTGGTCTCGTGGCCCGTTGCCTGATAGTTGGTGCCACAGTCGCGACAGACACGGCGGATAGACAACCGAGCAAGCACTAGTTCACGGGGAACAACGAGATCAATTGCAAGGTCGAGGGGGCGACTAGCTGTTGCCTTGTCGAGCGACTCGGCCTGAGAGACAGTCCGAGGGAATCCGTCGAGAATGTATCCACGAACGCGGGCGTCGTCTTCTGCGAGGCGCTCACTGACCAATCCGACCATGATGTCGTCACCGACCAAACCACCGGCATCGATGATGGCCTTTGCCATCTTTCCGAGTTCGGTTCCTTCACGTACCGCAGCACGCAGCATGTCACCCGTAGAAATATGCGGCACTACAAAGTGACGGGACAAGCGGACGCATTGCGTACCTTTACCCGAGCCTTGACGGCCTAACAACACCAACCGTGCGCCAGGAATCATAAATACCTCTGATTACCCACGAGGGCAAACCACCACCCAAAAGGGCTGGCGGTCACTTCAAGAAGCCCTCATAGTTGCGCAGCATTAATTGACTATCAATCTGACGCATCAATTCAAGTGCGACACCGACAGCAATCAACACAGTGGTTCCGGCAAATGGGAACGATTGGACATCTCCGACCCACAAAATGATGTACGGCAAGATTGCAATGAACGCAACAAAGGTTGCACCAGGCAATGTGATGCGGTTAACAGCTTTCGACAAGTAACGCTCTGTCTGTTGTCCTGGTCGAATACCAGGAATGAAACCACCCTGTTTACGCAACTGGTCAGCCTGACGAATGGGGTCGAACGCAATGGAGTTATAGAAATATGCGAAAGCAACAATGAGCAAAAAGAAACCGACGATGTACACCATGTTTTGGCTATTCACCAAGTAATCATTGACGAAACGTGCAACGGAACCGCGCCAGCCTTCAGCACTACCGAGAATGTTTGACAGCAAAACCGGTAGCAACAACACAGACGAAGCAAAGATAATCGGAACGATTCCGGCCTGGTTTACTTTCAACGGAATGTATGTGCTTTGACCGCCAGTCATATTGCGACCAACAACACGTTTGGCGAATTGAACGGGGATTCGCCGTTGCCCCATTTCGACACGAACCACCGCTGCCAAAATTCCGAGCGAAACAATGACAAGCAATCCGAACACAATGAACTTTTTGCTTTGCAAAATTGAGTAGTAGCTGTACGGCAAACCAGCCACGATGGAAGAGAAAATAATAATCGACATTCCATTTGAAATGCCGCGCTGACTGATGAGTTCGCCCACCCACATCAACATTGCTGTACCTGCAACAAGTGTCGGGATAACAAGCAATGCACGTGGCATGAATGGATCAAGAAGCACAACGTCTGGCGCTTGCGCTGCTGCACCAAAGAATGCAGAACCATTTCCTTGTCCGAAAATAAACGTGAGTCCGGAACCTTGCAACAATGCAATAGCAATTGCAACGTAACGAGTCCACTGAGTGATCTTGCGCTGACCAACAGCACCCATCTCTTGCCATTCCTGCAATTTAGGAATTACAACATTCAGCACCTGCATAATGATGCTGGCGGTGATGTACGGCATGATGCCGAGCGCGAAAATGGAGAAGGACCCGAAAGCACCACCAGAGAACAAGTTCAAGAACCCAAGAGCACCTTGTGATTTTGAGGCTTCACGCAACTGGGCAACAGCACTTGCATCAATGCCGGGAACGCGAAGCGACGAACCAAACCGATAGACCAAGATCATGACAAGGGTGAAAAACACCTTCTTGCGAAGATCTTCTACCTTGAAGATGTTCTTCAGGTTAGAAAACACGTAGTACTCCTTATCGACTTCGAGCAGTAGCTGCTGCGACGACGGTTAGCGGTTGGTGAACTGGTTGCCCTTAGCCGGAGGACGGATTTTGTGTGGCAAAGGCAGAATAGTCACAGAACCACCTGCAGCAAGAATGGCAGCTTCCGCTGACTTCGATACTGCATGAGCAGAGACTTTGACTGGGATTGACAATGTGCCACGGCCAAGAACCTTGACCAATGTTCCCTTGTGAGCCACACCCTTTGCCATAAGGATTTCAGGAGTGACTTCTGCAAGACCAATATCAGTAAGAGCGTCAAGGTTGACGGCGTAATACTCCACGCGGAATGGGTTATTGAAGCCCTTCAACTTTGGAAGACGCTGGCTCATTGGTGTCTGACCACCTTCGAAACCGCGAGCTACCTTGCCGCGACCACGTGCGTTCTGACCTTTAGTACCACGGCCGGCAGTTTTACCGCCCTTACCGCCGGTACCACGACCTTTGCGCTTTGCGCGGTGGTTACTTCCTGGTGCTGGTGCAAGTTCATCGACGCGCATGATCAGTTGTTCTCCTTGACTTCAATGAGGTGAGGAACTCGGGCAATCATGCCGCGAATTTCCGGACGATCGGGAAGAGTATTGGTGTCACCAATTTTGGTGAGACCAAGTGCGCGAAGCGTGCCAACAGATTTTGGCTTTGCGCCGATCTTTGAACGCTTCAACGTAACGGTAAGAGTTTTCTCAGCCATGATTAATGTGCCTCTCCAGCAGCGAGTGCTTTCTTGCGCTCGTTGTATGCCTTTAGTAATCCCTTTGGAACAAATGTCTCGGCAGGAATGCCGCGACGCTTTGCAACTTCATCAGGACGCTGTAGTTCACGAAGACCATCAATTGTTGCGCGAGCAACGTTGATTGCGTTCGCAGAACCAAGTGACTTAGCGAGCACGTCGTGCACGCCGGCTTCTTCAAGAATGATTCGAGCTGCACCACCGGCGATAACACCAGTACCAGGAGCAGCAGGCTTCAAAAGAACGCGACCAGCTCCGGAGATTCCGAGAATTGGGTGGATGATTGTTGTGCCGGCAAGGGCAACATCAAACATGCTCTTCTTTGCTTCTTCAGTACCTTTTTGGATTGCCAAAGGAACTTCCTTTGCCTTTCCGTATCCGAGACCAACACGGCCATTGCCATCACCCACAACAACAAGTGCTGTGAAAGAGAAACGACGTCCGCCCTTAACAACCTTTGCAACACGGTTGATGTGAATCACGCGTGATTCACGAAGTGCGCCTGGCTCTGGGGGTGTTGATGGATTTGCGTTGTTTGAGTATGAGTTACTCATTAGAACTCCAGTCCTGCGTCACGAGCGGCTTGTGCTGCTGCGGCAACACGGCCGTGGTAGGCGTAACCACCGCGGTCATAAACGACCGATGAGATTCCGGCTGCCTTAGCGCGTTGTGCGATTAATTGTCCGACTTTTGTAGCTGCGGCAACAGTTGCGCCGCTTGCGCTGCGAAGGTCGCCTTCAACAGATGATGCTGCAGCGATTGTGTGACCGAGATCATCATCGATGAGTTGCATGCTGAAGTGCTTGTTTGTGCGGTGCACTGCAAGACGCGGACGTGTTGCTGTGCCGTAGATCTTTTTGCGTACACGACGATGACGACGAAGTCGTGACTCGCGACGAATGCTTGAGAGATTTGCCATGGTGAATCCTTACTACCGAATCACTTCTTGCCGGTCTTGCCGGCCTTACGGAGAATGTGCTCATTGAGATAACGCACGCCTTTGCCCTTGTATGGCTCTGGCTTACGGATGGAACGGATGTTTGCTGCAACTTGACCGACAAGTTCTTTGTCGATGCCCTTCACAATGACTCGTGTCTGCACAGGAATTTCAAACGAGATTCCTTCAGGTGCTGGCACGATGACAGGGTGTGAGAAACCAAGTGCAAGACGCAAGTTTGCGCCCTGAGCTTCAGCGCGGTAACCCACGCCAACGATTTCAAGTTCTTTTGTAAAACCTTCAGTGACGCCAACAACCATGTTGCTTACG
The DNA here is from genome assembly GCA_030729045.1 of Ilumatobacteraceae bacterium. Taxonomy (GTDB): domain Bacteria; phylum Actinomycetota; class Acidimicrobiia; order Acidimicrobiales; family Ilumatobacteraceae; genus UBA2093. Next base: position 11,134 of record JANQYF010000005.1, on the reverse strand, counting down.
AGTGTGCGTGACAAACCGTGGAGTGCACGGTTCTGGCGCTCGTCGTTTGGACGCTCAACAAAGATGGTGGTGTCTTCTTTACGGACAACAATTTCACCAGGAATATCGCGTGCGAGTGTTCCCTTTGGTCCCTTTACGGTGACGGTGCGACCAGCAATGGAGACATCGACGCCGGATGGAACGGTGATTGGGGCTTTACCAATTCGTGACATATTCGTTTCCTACTTTCGTCCCAGGCTCACCACACGAAGCACAGGACTTCGCCGCCGACCTTGCGCTTACGCGCTTCACGGTCGGTCATGAGACCTTGGCTAGTGGATAGAACTGCGACACCAAGACCACCAAGTACGCGAGGCACTTGAGTTGAATTGCGATACACGCGAAGACCAGGAGTTGACACACGTGTCAGACCCTTGATTGTGCGGTGGCGATCATTTGAATATTTCATTTGAACGGTGAGTTGGTTGCCTGGACCTTTTGTAGAAGGTGCAACGGCGTAGCTATTGATGTAACCCTCTTTTTTGAGGATTTCAGCGAGAGCAACTTTTTGTTTCGACGATGGCATCACTACTGCTTCGTGCAACGCAGTATTTGCGTTGCGGATGCGTGTGAGCATGTCTGCGATGGGATCGGTCATCATGATTAGTACCTACCAGCTCGCCTTGGTAACGCCTGGAATTTCTCCGGCGTGAACCATTTCTCGAAGACAAATACGGCACAGTCCAAATTTGCGGTACACCGAACGGGCGCGTCCACACTTGCGGCAACGTGTGTAACCACGCACCTTGAACTTGGGCTTTGCATTTGCTTTATTGATTTGTGAAATCTTGGCCATGACCTACCTACTTCCTCTTGCCGCCGCGGACAGGACCGCGACCCTTTGGCTTCTTACGTGCGGGGGGTCCACCCTCGTTGCCACGCTTGAAGGGAAAACCGAATGCATCGAGAAGGGCACGGCCCTGCTCATTGCTGACTGCTGTTGTGACAATTGTGATGTCCATGCCACGGGTGGCATCGATCTTGTCGTAATCAATTTCTGGGAACACGATCTGATCTGAAAGACCAAATGTGTAGTTGCCGCGGCCATCCCATGAGTTCACTGGCAATCCGCGGAAGTCGCGGATACGTGGAATTGCGATGGAGAGCAAACGATCGAAGAATTCCCACATGCGGTCGCCACGCAAGGTGACTTTGCAACCAATTGCTTGGTCTTCACGCAGTTTGAAGTTTGCGATTGCGTCGCGTGACTTTGTAACGAGTGGCTTTTGACCAGACAATGCTGTGAGGTCTGACACTGCACCATCAAGAAGTGAAGGCTGCTGAGTAGCACGGCCTACACCCATGTTGACGACAATCTTTTCAAGCTTTGGAACCTGCATCGGGTTTGCAAGACCAAGTTGAGTAAGCAGAGCCTGCTTGATCTCAGCTTCGTAACGAACCTTGAGGCGCGGAGAAGTAGCGGTAGTAGCCATCAGACTTCGTCTCCTGTCTTTTTCGCAACGCGCACCTTGGTGCCGTCGTCTTTGATCTTGTAACCAACACGTGTTGGCTTGCCCTTAACAACGAGCATCACGTTTGATGCATCCATTGGCATTGGCTTTTCGATGATGTCGGCTTTTTGGTTTGCACTGCGAGCCTTTGTGTGGCGCTTTGCAATGTTGCGGCCTTCAACAATCACTTGGTTGTCTTTTGGACGAACTTCGATGATCTCACCTTGAGAACCAGCTTCTTTGCCAGCGATGATTTGAACTGTGTCACCTTTACGGAACTTCATGACTAGAGCACCTCCGGTGCAAGCGAGACGATTCGCATAAATTTCTTGTCACGCAATTCGCGGCCAACTGGTCCGAAAATACGGGTGCCGCGAGGCGTGAGATCTTCTTTGATAAGAACTGCTGCGTTTTCGTCGAAGCGGATGTAGCTGCCGTCTGGACGACGCTTTTCCTTCTTCACACGAACAACAACACAACGAACTACTTCACCTTTTTTCACTGCGGCGCCTGGAATGGCGTCTTTCACAGTGGCGATGAAAACATCACCAATTGATGCGTAGCGACGACGTGTTCCACCAAGAACCTTGATGCACAACACTTCTTTTGCGCCACTGTTGTCGGCAACGCGTAGACGAGACTCTTGCTGAATCACTTTGCACGCTCCAGAACTTCAATGATGCGCCAGCGCTTGAGCTTTGACATTGGACGAATTTCCATAACACGAACGCGGTCACCGATGTTGACATCGTTTGTTGCGTCGTGTGCGTAGAGCTTCTTGGTGCGAACGACCATCTTGCTGTACTTATGGTGAGCAACACGCTCGACAATGGCGATCACTGCGGTTTGGTTCATCTTGTTAGATACGACCATTCCTTCGCGAACCTTGCGTGCGTTGCGCTCTTCGGTGTTATTTTCTTCTGCCATGTGACTACTCACTTCCCGGCTGCCTCGGCCGCAACGATTTCGCGCTGACGGATGAGGGTATTGATGCGGGCGATTTGACGACGTACTTTGCCCAACTCGTCATGCTTGTCGAGTTGGCCTGTTGCGTTGCGAAATCGCAGGTTAAGGGCTTCTTGTTTGCTGGCACGGAGCTCGGCCACGAGGGCTGCGAGATCCATGTCACGAAGGTCTGTAATTGAATGTGCCATTTTTTTACTGTCCTATCAGATTGGCTCGTCGCGTGAAATAACGCGAGCCTTGATCGGGAGCTTTTGTACGGCGCGCTCGAGAGCGGCACGCGCAACATCAGCGCTTGGGTACGACAACTCGAACAAAATGCGACCAGGCTTCACAACTGCAACCCAAAATTCTGGGTTACCTTTGCCAGAACCCATGCGGGTTTCTGCTGGCTTCTTTGTCACTGGCTTGTCAGGAAAGATGTTGATCCATACTTTTCCGCCGCGCTTAATGTGACGAGTCATTGCAATACGAGCAGCTTCGATTTGACGAGCGCTGATCCAACCTGGTTCAAGAGCTTGAATACCGAACTCACCAAATGCAAGTGCGTTTCCGCCCTTTGATACACCGGTCATACGACCGCGCATCTGCTTGCGGTGTTTTACTTTACGAGGCATCAACATGGTCAGCCCTCCCCACGAAGTTTTGGAGTCTCATGCGAATCATGCATACGACGCTCGATTGCTTCTTCTTCTTCAAGCAAACGCTCGAACTCAGGATCAGCAGGCTTAACGAGTGGCTGGATTTCTGGCTCGGCAGTTTCAACAGCGCCACGTGGGCCACCTGATGAAACAACTTTGCGTGCTGCTGCTTCTGGAACAACTTGTCCGGAAGTTTCGCCAACAGCCATTGCTGCTTCGCGAGAAATCTTGTCTTGCGATGTGCTCTTATACGGAAGGATGTCGCCCTTGTAGAGCCACACCTTTACGCCAACGCGACCAGAACTGGTGCGTGCTTCGCGGAAACCGTAGTCAATGTCTGCACGAAGTGTGTGCAAAGGAACGCGTCCTTCGCGGTACCACTCTGTGCGGCTCATTTCAGCACCACCAAGGCGGCCTGAACACTGAACACGAATTCCAAGAGCACCAAACTTTTGTGCGTTCTGAACTGCACGCTTCATAGCGCGACGGAAAGCGATGCGGTTAACCAATTGGTCAGCAACGCCTTGTGCGATGAGAGCAGCATCAAGTTCTGCTTGCTTGATTTCAACGATGTTGAGTTGCAGGCGATTGTTGCCAGTGATCTTTGCAAGACCAGTACGAAGCTCGTCTGCCTTTGCACCTTTACGACCGATAACAATTCCGGGACGTGCGGTGTGAACGTCGATACGAAGCTTGTCACGTGTGCGCTCTACTTCGACGCGGCTAACAGCTGCATCTTCAAGCGTCTTCATGAGGTACTCACGGATTTTCCAATCCTCTGTGAGATAGTCCTTGTATTCGCGCTCGCTGAACCAGCGGCTCTTCCAGTCTGTAGTGATGCCGAGTCTGAACCCGTATGGATTGATCTTCTGACCCATCAGTTGCCTGCTTCTTCAGTGGTGGTGGTGTCGACGACTTGGTCGTCGGCAACGATCTCTTGTTCGACAGCAGGTGCTTCCTTGCGGCTTGCAGCAACACGCGCGCGACGGTTGTTGGAAGGTGCACCCTTTGCCATTGTCTTTGCTTCGATCACTGCAAGTTGTGAATCGCTCATGCGATCAACAATGACTGTGATGTGGCATGTGCGCTTCAAGATTGCTCCGGCACGACCCTTTGCACGAGGACGAAAACGCTTGAGCGTTGGACCCTCGTCGGCGAAGCATGCCTTTACGAACAATTCGTCAGCGTCAAGGTTGTCGTTGGTAACAGCATTTGCAACAGCAGATGCGAGAACCTTGCGGATAACACGTGCAGCTTCACGATCTGTGAACTGCAAGATTTGATCTGCAGTGCGAACGTCTTGGTTACGAACAAGGTTCAGAACGACGCGCACTTTCGATGCAGATGAACGGTGGTAGCGAGCGCTTGCGCGGCTTCCACTTTTTGAACCGGCGACGCGGTTGGCTTCATTGAGCTTTGGACCGGTCATGACTACTTCCTTGTGTTCTTTTCTTGTCCAGCGTGGAAGCGGAATGTACGAGTTGGTGAGAACTCACCAAGCTTGTGGCCAACCATTGACTCTGTGCAATACACAGGGACGTGCTTGCGACCGTCGTGCACGGCAATGGTGAGACCCACCATGTCGGGAACGATGGTTGAGCGACGCGACCATGTCTTGATGACTTTGTGATCACCGGCAGTAACTGCGGCGTCAACTTTCTTGAGCAAGTGGTCGTCAACAAACGGACCCTTTTTGAGGCTACGAGACATGAGTTACCTCCGACCCTTTCCGGCACGACGCCGACGAACGATGAGTGATTGAGATGGCTTGTTTTTGTTACGTGTGCGGCCTTCTGGCTTACCCCAAGGAGAAACTGGAGGACGACCACCAGAGGTCTTACCTTCACCACCACCGAGTGGGTGGTCGACAGGGTTCATGGCAACACCACGAGTTTGTGGGCGAACACCCTTCCAACGGTTACGTCCGGCCTTACCGATCTTGACGAGTTCGTGCTCTGAGTTACCAACTTCACCAACGGTGGCGCGGCAATCAAGAAGTACTCGACGCATTTCAGTAGAGGGAAGACGCAATGTTGCGAAGTCGCCTTCTTTAGCGACAACTTGAATTGACATTCCGGCTGAGCGAGCAATTTTGCCGCCTTGACCAGGACGAAGTTCAACGTTGTGCACAACAGTTCCGACAGGGATGTAACGCAGTTGCATTGCATTTCCTGGCTTGATGTCTGCACCGTGTCCGCTTTCGACACGCATACCTACTTCAAGACCCTTAGGAGCAAGGATGTATGCCTTTGTTCCGTCCATGTAATGAAGAAGTGCAATGCGGCACGTACGGTTCGGGTCGTACTCAATAGATGCAACCTTTGCAGGCATGCCATCTTTGATGCGCTTGAAGTCAATGATGCGGTATTGGCGCTTGTGTGCACCACCGCGGTGACGTGAAGTCTTGCGACCGTAGACGTTACGTCCACCGGTGTTTGACTTTGAAGAGAGAAGAGTCTTTTCAGGCGTCGTCTTTGTGATCTCTGAGAAATCAGAGACTGTCTGGAAACGACGTCCGGGACTAGTTGGTTTGCGCTTGCGAATTGCCATGATTATTTCAGCTTTCGAACAACGGGATTTTGCTTCCCGCAGCAAGGGTGACTATGGCCCGCTTGGTGTGCGGACGCTGACCGATTCGGTTGGAGTTACGTGTGCGCTGGAACTTGCCCTTGCGATTGATTGTGTTGACCTTGAGTACTTTGACGCCCCAGATTGCCTCGATGGCATCGTGGATCTCGGGCTTAGAAGCATCAACTGCAACTTGAAACGTGTACACATCTGTTTCCATAAGCGCGTAGCTCTTTTCAGAGACAACAGGCTTGAGAATGATGTCGCGTGGATCTTTCATTACTTAGCTTCCTTTGCGATGGGCAGACTGTCTTTTGAAAAGACAATCCAGTCGTTGCACAAAACGTCGTATGCATTCAGTTCACCAACAAGTGTGAGTTGCACTTCGGGAACATTGCGGAAGCTCTTGATTGCAACTTCTTCTGATGGAGAAACAACAACCATGACGCGACCTTCAACACCAAGAGCAGTAAGCGCCTTGAGTGCATCTTTTGTGCTTGGAGTTGTAAGACCCCATGAATCGATAACAACGACGTGACCTGAACTGTTGCGATCTGACAAAGCAGATGCAAGTGCAAGACGAATCATTTTGCGTGGTGTGCGTTGTGTGTACGAACGAGGCTTTGGTCCGTGCGCAATACCGCCACCCTTGAAATGAGGAGCGCGGGTTGAACCCTGACGTGCTCCACCAGTTCCCTTTTGGTTGAAAGGCTTCTTACCTGTACCTGAAACTTCAGCACGAGTTTTTGTGCTTTGTGTTCCGGCACGACGGCCTGCAAGTTGAGCTGTAACAACTTGGTGCATCACTGGAACGTTTGGTTCTACTGCAAACAGTTCGTCTGCAACATCAACGTTGCCAGCTGCCTTGCCTGATGAATTCTTAACTGCGATTGATGCCATCGGAATTACTTCGCCTTCACTGCGTTACGCACGATGACAACGCCACCGTTAGGGCCAGGAATAGAACCCTTAATCAAAATGAGACCGCGCTCTGGATCGCTTTGCACTACTTCAAGATTGAGAGTGGTGACTTGCTCGTGACCCATGTGGCCAGCCATTCGGAGACCTTTGAATACACGACCGGGGAATGAGCATGAACCGATGGAACCAGGAGCACGATGGTGCTTATGGTTACCGTGGCTTGCACCCTGGCCGCTGAAGTTGTGACGCTTCATACCACCAGCAAAACCTTTACCTCGGCTGACCGCTGTGACGTCGACTATTTCGCCCGGTGCAAGAAGATCAGCTGCGATCTCTTGTCCGACAACGAAGCCATCGACAGAGTCGAGGCGTAGTTCGACGAGGCGGCGGCCCGCTTCGACGTTTGCTGACGCAAAGTGTCCTTGCTCAGGCTTGCTGAGCTTCGAGGCACTCTTGTGTCCGTATGTAACTTGTAACGCGGTGTATCCGTCGCGGTCATTTGTTTTGACCTGGACAACACGTACTGGCTCTACGCGCAGCACTGTGACTGGGATGACTCGTTGGTCATCTCCCCACACTTGTGTCATGCCGACTTTTTCGCCGACGATCGCTTTTTGTGCCATGGCGGCAACCCTTTTTCTCGTTTGGTTATTCACGCAAATGCTCCGAGAACATTTCTGTTAACGGAGCACGTGTCTGGGTGTTGCCGTGTGGTTCCACTCTGCTTTGCAGCGTTGTGGCCTTCACGGACGTCGATTATTTTTTGGTGTCTTCGACGGTCGATCTAGCTTTTCGGGTTAATACCCGAATCGCACGGACTAGGAACGCTATCGGGAGATTTGGCTAATCCACATGGGAACCACCGAGGGATTTACCGAGGAAAGCGCTTCTCAATCCAGTCAGCCACGATTTCTAGGGCTTCGATGCGATGGCCTTCGAGATAATGAGGGGCGCCCTTCATTTCCACGTATGTGGAGTCGGCCGCACCCGAGGCGGCCACGATCTCTTTTGCTTCCCTGATACGGATTTCCGTGTCCGCCGTGGGGTGCAACAGTAGGGTCGGAACCTTGATATGGGGCATGGTGTCAGCCAGTTTGGCGGGGCTTGAGAGTCCTGACCAGGTGCTGAGCCAGCCGCGAGAGGTCATGGTTCGGGCTAGCCCGCCGCGGCCATAATTGGCCTCAAATGGGTCTGGAAAGGCGAAAAGTGACCCCATTGGGCGTTCATCTGGCTCTAAAGAGAGATCGAGATAGACCGGATTGGCCAAAGTTCGGTAAATCGTGTGATATTTCGTGAAGACCCGCCGAGCCCGATGCTCACGCCACGTCTCTATGTTTGTGTCTTTGTGAATTTCCTTCAGGGCTGTTCCGGCCGCCTCGGCATCGGCAATGGCCTGTTTGGCAACAGCATCGATTCTGGCCACTCGGGCACGCTGGGCGGCTCGATATTTTGCCAACCAGTCGAGATCGTAGGAACTTGGCTCTGGCCAGGGGCGCCATCCGTTGTCCGGGTTGTACATATCAAGTTCGGGCACCCGGCTGAACGGATCATTTTCGTCTGCCACTGATGGGTCGATGACCTGCAACATAAATACGCCTTCGCCGGGATGAGCTGCCATACCTACCCAGCCGTCACCAATTCCTAATTCAGCATGAGCCATTGCCATGAGAGAGCCACCACCAGAGTTGCCAAGCAAGACGACGGACTCTGCACCACGACGTTTCATCTCATCATGAGCAACCTTGACATCGATGATGCAGTTCTCGTGTAAACAGTCTGTGTCGTTATTGAGGTAACGCGTAGAAAAACCAAACACTGCATAACCAGCTGCCGCTAACAACGGGCATGCATAGTGCACGCTGAAATCACCACGGGGATGCGACAGAATCACGGCTGTTTTCCATTTGCCGTTTGGCGGAGTCCATAACAACCCACGCACCAATGCTCCGTCAGGAGTGACCAAGCGAATTGACTCACGCGGAATATCAACTGCTGGAGCATCTTCTGGCAATGGCCAATAGTTCAAACCAAACGGACGTTGTCCTCCGAGATGTGCATCGAGATGATTCATAAGTCAGACATTAGACGGGAAATCAGACGTACGATTCACGAATGGCCCTGGTGAATGCGACAGACATCGAGTCGTTCAAGACAGATGGTTTTGTCGTACTGCACGATGTACTTCCACTAAGCACTTTGGAGACCCTGCAACAGGGAGTTGAGAAAAACCTTTCCTTCCCTAGTCATTGGGCAAACGACTACACACCTGAGAATTCTTCAGGGCGATTCTTTGATGACTATGTCAGTTGGCAACGAATTTCAGAATTCAAAGAATCTGCACTTCATACTGTGCTGCCACGTATTGCGAGTGAACTCATGAGCACTTCATCGCCGCGCTTCTTTCATGAACATGTTCTGGTAAAGGAACCAGGAACAGCAACTCCAACACCGTGGCATCACGACGACCCGTATTACGGAATCGAAGGAATGAACAACGTGAGTTTGTGGGTGCCGCTTGATTCTGTTCCGGAACCAATCGCTCTACGATTTATCCGTGGCAGCCACTTGGTACCGCGACGGTTCATACCTAATCGATTTGTTGATGATTCGCCATATACAACAGCCGCGCCCGGGTTTGAACTGTTCCCCACTTCCGAGGAATTAGAAGAATTGGGCGACACGGTTGTGTGCCCAGCAGAACCAGGAGACGTTGTTGCGTTCCATTTCCGCACCTTGCACAGTGCACCAGGAACAGCCAACCATTCATCACGACGTCGCGTCGTCAGTTTTCGATATGTCGGCGACGATGCGCGCTGGACAAGCCGACCATGGAAAACATCCCCGCCATTCGAACCACAAGGTTTGAACGACGGGGATGAACTCGATGAAATTCGGTTTCCACTAATCGCGCTATAACACGCGCTGTACTTAATCTTTCGGACGAGCGACCAATGTTGCTGTGAGATCTTTTGTAGCGCCGTTGCGTTCAACCTTGATTTTGATTACATCACCAGGGGCAGAGTCACGGACAATTGCAATGACTGCACCTTGGCCAGAAATCGCTTGTCCATTGATTTGCAACACGATGTCATTTACCTTTAGGCCGGCTTTGTCGGCAGGAGAATCAGCTTGTACTTCGCCAACCACTGCACCAGCGCCACCATCTTGGCGATCCGTGAGTGAAATACCTAGGTAGCCCTGCTCACGAACTGTGCCACCAGTGTCTGCGCGCAATTGCGCAGTAACACGTTGTACTTCTGCCACTCCAATGGCAAAACCAATATTGTTGGCCGCCCTACTGCTATTGCCGTTTGCCACTGCAGTATTAATGCCAATCACTTGACCGTTCAAGTTAATGAGTGGGCCACCAGAGTTACCTGAAGAGATTGCGGCATCAGTTTGAATGAGGCCGTCTAGTGCACCATTGCTATCAGTAAGAGTTCTGTTCAGAGCTGAGACAATTCCTGAAGTGACGCTGGGGCCACCATCAAGTGCGAGCGCATAACCGACGGCAACAACAGGGTCGCCCACAGCGATGCTTTCAGAATCAGCAAACGTTGCTGCTGTAAGTCCTGAGGCATTCATCAATTTGAGTAGTGCTAAATCGTTTCCTGCGTCTCCTGCAATAACCTTGGCCATGATGGGTGCAGTTGTTCCGTTCAAACGAACACGAACACTTGTAGCGCCTTCCACAACATGATTGTTAGTGAGGATCTCACCATCGCTTGACACGATGATTCCGGTTCCCACTGATTCACCAGAGCCAGAAAGACTGTCAATGGTGACGATGCTTGGCGCAATAGTTGCCGCGGCACGAGCGATGTCGGTCTTGCCGATATTTTCCGGCTTGATGGGAGCTGCCGTTACTAACGGCCCGCCATTTGATGAACTGTTCGACGAACTGGCACCGATGAGTCCGCCGATGACGCCACCGCCGAGCGACATTGCCAGAACTACTAGAAGTGCCACAACTCGATTACCGCGGGACCGAGCGGCAGGAGCGGCGGGAGGTGTATTGGCCCAATGGGAATCAAAACTCATGTCTTAAGTATCTACCCAAATAGGTTCAGAACCTGCAGCAGGTACTGCAAGAATTTCGTAAGAATGCAAAAGGCACGACCCAGTGGGCCGTGCCTTTTGAAAGACAATGAATTGTCCGGGGAACTTATCCCTGGATTTTGATCTCGATATCTACGCCAGCTGGCAATTCGATGCGCTGAAGCGAATCGATGGTCTTGCTGTTTGGTTCGACAATGTCGATAAGGCGCTTGTGGATACGCATCTCGAAGTGCTCGCGAGAGTCCTTGTCAATGTGGGGTCCACGGATAACGGTGAAACGATGCTTGTCTGTTGGCAATGGAATTGGCCCACGGATTTTTGCATTTGTGCGAAGCACTGTTTCAACGATCATTCGAGTCGACTTATCAATGATGTCGTGATCGAAAGCCTTGAGGCGGATACGGATGCTGTTGCTTGCCATTTTGATCTACTTCAAAATCTTTGTGACTTGGCCAGCACCGACAGTACGGCCACCTTCACGAATAGCGAAAC
>JANQYF010000004.1 GCA_030729045.1 Ilumatobacteraceae bacterium | reverse complement strand
AAGTACGACTGGGAAAAGGGCTTCAAGTTTTCTACCTACGCCACTTGGTGGATTCGTCAGTCAATGATGCGGGCGATGGCTGACCAAGGCCGCACTATTCGTGTTCCTAGTCATGTTGTTGAAATGTTGAATCGAATCACCAAGGCCGACCGTGAATTGAATGTCGAACTGAAACGTGAACCGACGTATGCAGAACTCGCAGAACGAACTCTCATTCCAGCCGAAAAAATCGAAGAACTAAAACAGATCTCTTCAGTCACTATCAGTCTCGACGAACCAGTTAGTAGTGATGAAGATTCCACAACGTGGGGAGACAAGTTTGGCGGTGACACCACAGATTCTCCAGCAGACGTCGCGCAGCGTCGTGAACTAGTAGACGCAGTATCTCTTGAACTAGATCATTTGCCAGATCGTGATCGTCGCATCATCGACAAGCGCTTTGGTATCTCTAGTGGTGAGCCACAGACGCTCGATGACGTCGCTAAGCAAGAGGGAGTCACACGTGAGCGAATCCGCCAGATTGAACAAAAGACTCTTGCCCGCCTTCGCCACCCAATTAACAGCCAGCGTTTGCGTAGTTACCTCGAATCTGACTAGATCAATGGCCTTGGGCACTGGGCGCCCTCGCTGGTAGCCTTTGGGTTCCCTTCCGGGGTAGCTCAGTTGGCAGAGCAACGGACTGTTAATCCGTTTGTCGTGGGTTCGAGCCCCACCCCCGGAGCCAGTCGCACCTCTAACCTCGGTCGACTCTCGGGCCCATAGCTCAGTTGGTTAGAGCAGGGGACTCATAATCCCTTGGTCGCAGGTTCGAGTCCTGCTGGGCCCACCATTGTCCGTATCAGGACCTTCTGTTATTCAGCCTTTGCCCGTGCAGCGGTAGGTGAGAATTTTCCAAAAATCAGGCGGATGCTAAAGATCGCAGCGCCGAGCATGGCAATAGCCATCGTGACACCTGTGTACCAGGCTTTACCGACGTCACTGCCGCTTGTCAGTGTGTGAGCCAGAACGAGCACGAACTGTGCATATGACAAGAGGTGAATACGTCGCCAAGTTGATCTTTTCATTTTTCGCATCATGAGCGAGGTGATTTGCACTGCAGTCAAGATGTAGAAGCCAAGAATTCCCAAGCTGACTGGAAGCGGTTTCCATGAACTGACGAACGGCACCAACACAGAAACAAAAGTAAATTGAACGTACGAGTCCGCAATCAGGGTCAGCATGTGAATAATCGTAAAGATCAATGCCAGACCACCCATCCACGTATGAATGTCACGGAGCCATGCAGGCCTATCGTTTGGTTTTAGAACACGAGTTGCAAGTAAGACGCCCCAAAAGACAGTGAGCAAAATCAGTACCATCGCAATATTTGCTGAGGCGCGGGTGACATTCCACCAAATTTGATTAGTCATTAGTAAAGGTCTTCCAGGATTCGGATCTTGTGGTGTGTCCGTCGGCAGAGACAAGCAATGCTGCTAATCCTGTACTGGTCAGCGTGTCAATTGCTTGTGCCGGATTGCTAAGGATTGCATACTTTGTCCATGCCTCAGACCATGCAGCTGAATTTGCAATAACTGTTGCTCCAACGGTGTGTTGGGTGTCGTGTGCTGATGAATCGGAGAACAAATGCGAAGCGATACCAGCACTATTTCGTTGCCGTGCAAACAATGAAGAAGTTGCAACTCCGCCAACAGAAACGCGAACGGTGTCAAGAATGACGCCGGGATCAAAGGGGGAGAGAATTTCGACATCCCATCCAATGGAATCGCCAGTGTTGATTGCCATGTCTCCGCCAAGGTTGATGCACGCACCATCTGCGCCCTGTTCAAGGGCCACGCGAAGAATGAGATCAGCTGCCAACCCTTTGCCAATGCCGCCTGCATCGAGGGTCATGCCGCGAGGAAGTGAAACTTTTCCGTCATGAAAAATATGAATACCTGAGAGTTGGGGAAAGACAATTGAATCTGTGGCAAGTTCAGTGTTTCTGTCATTGATGAGTGAATGTGCATCTCCTGCAGCAATCTGCAGGGGAAGACGTGTGGGATTGTATGCGCCATCAGTTGCCTGATGAGCGGCGATCATGTGGTGAATAAGTGTCAGTGTTCGCTCATCCACCACAGTGGGTTGGCCGTTCGCGATATTGAGTCGTGAGATATCACTTGTCGGAATGAACCGACTCCACAGAGATTCAAGCTCTTCAACGAGATCAAGACAATGCAGTGCTATTTCATGAGAGTTAGAGCCAACAACCGTTACGACACACGTAACTCCCATTGCTATACGTTCCACACGTGCCGTGGTGGTTGAAGCGCTACTCACAACAATGCCCTAGCGTGAACCACTGCTCTTTTGTGTCGTGGCGGCTGGTGCTGGTGCTGGCGCTGGTGTTGGTGTTGGCGCCTGTACTTGCACAGAGGGAGTGCCGGCTGTCGCTGCAGATGCCGCTGGTACTGGTACGTAGATAACTTGAGTTGTCTGAGTAATAACTCCAGGATCAATTGCCGATTTTTGTGCAACGTTAGAGACGATGCTGTCGGAAATGGCAGGTTGAGCTGCCGAAGCCTTTTGGGAAAGTGTGTAACCGGTTGTCAGTCCGATTAACGCAGTAACTGAGAGGCCAGAAGCCAGAATGCGGGCCGAAACTGCCGGGTGCTTTTTCCGACTACTAGTGCGCGCAGTACGCGCTACCGGCGGGGCCGGCGGAGTGTCGAAATTGTTGTTTAGCAGTGGATCGTTAATCATTAGTCGTCGTCCTCGTCTTCGTCATGTTCACGTTTTTTTTCTTTTTCACGTTCATGCTCTTTCTCGCCATCATTGTCTGAGTAAGAAACCTCTGGCTTTGGCGGGTTCGCAAGTGGCTTCATCGTGTTTGGTGGCGCGATGGGCTGCGAGGTCACGTTGACTGTTACTTGCCCGTCCACTAGTCGAGCAAGGAATTCAATCCGCGTGCTCGAGGAAACGAAGGGGACCTTTACATCGCCATTCGGTTGGACCTGTGCTGGCTCAGATGACCAACCGGCTGCAGGAAGAACGTTGTTGACGGCTATTGCTCCGGAGCGCATGTCGAGGACAACTGAACCAGCAGTTCCGACTTGATATGTCGTGGTGGTGTTATTCAAGACAGAAGATTGAACCTTTGTGGATTGTGCAGCTACCTGGGCAGGAAGAGCGGTTGGAGCGATTACTGCCGGCGTGCCGGAAGTTGTAGGCGAAACCGAAGAGGAAGCGCCGAGAACGCTGGAGTTGACGGCGTAGGCGGCTGCCCCTGCTGCTAGTACTCCTGCGATAGAGAGGGTGGTGGCTATTCCTACCTTCATGATGTTCTCCTTTTTGTGGGCCGGTGGTCCTTGTTCATCACAGTACGAGCCTCTTGTAAAGAGAATGGTGTGGACTTATCCAAGATTCATCCAATTCCAAAGTCGTGCGTTAGGTCACACGCCCTGAAAGAGGCACAATGGGGTTGTGAAGGTTCTGCTTGTTGAAGATGATCCTGCAATCGCCGGCTCAGTCATGACGTCGCTGTCGAATGCAGGGATGACTGTTCATCATTGCGCCACTGGCGCCGACGCCATCGCAGCAGCGAAAGATTTCATACCTGAAGTCATCTTGCTGGACCTTGGACTGCCTGACATGGACGGACTTGATGTCTCAAAAAGTATTCGTGAGTTTTCAAGTGTCCCCATCATCATCGTTAGTGCGCGAGGCGATGAATTAGATCGAGTGCTCGGACTAGAACTAGGCGCAGATGATTACGTGGTCAAACCGTTTAGTCAACGTGAATTATTAGCCAGAATCAAGGCTGTCACTCGTCGTGGGAATGAAACTCAACAACCAGTAATCGCGTCTACCTCGACGCGCATTGTCGTAGATGAAAGAACGCATAGCGCCACTCTTGATGGAGAAGAAGTTGTGCTTACCGCGAAAGAATTCGACTTACTTGCGTTTTTGTCGTCCGAGCCCGGAGTCGTATTTCGTCGCAACGACATTTTAGAACATGTGTGGGACACCAATTGGTACGGCACAACCAAAACACTTGATGCGCACATCGCTTCTATTCGTAAAAAACTGGGAAATCCAGATTGGATTCAGTCAGTGCGCGGAGTCGGGTTCAAGTTTGTAGAAGTTCCACAGTGAAGATTCGACTCATTGGCGCCCTGGTAACAGTTGCTGTTCTTATCCTTCTTGTCTTCAGTGTGCCTCTCGCATCTTTTGTCGCGAGAGTAGAACGTGAACGACTAGTGACCGCACTTGAACGCGATGCATTTGTGTTGGCGGGCCATGCGAAGGAAACGTTGAACACCACTGCAGGGTCTGTGCTTCCCTCATTGCAGCCGTATGTTGATAGCTACAGCAAATCAAGCGATGCACGCATTGTTGTCACAAACGCATCAGGCTTAGTTGTAGCCACAAGTGACCCAACCATTGCTTTCGGTGCTGATTTTTCAAATCGTCTCGAGGTTGCTGGCGCACTGAAGGGTTTGCCTGCGGTAGGCGAGCGAGATTCCGCAACACTTGGCGAGCGATTGTTGTTTGTTGCGGTCCCGGTTTTACTTGGCGACACCGTGCTCGGCGTAGTTCGTTTTTCAAATCCGAAATCAGTTGTAGATAAAGAAGTGCAAGATCATGTCATGGGTATTCTTGCTGCTGGTCTCATCACATTGTTTGCTGCGGCGCTTGTCGCAATTCCACTAGCGCTCACAATTGCTCGTCCAATTAGCCGGCTGAAAGCCAGCACGGAAAGCCTCGCTAATGGAAACTTCTCTGTTCATGCTGATGACACAAAGGGCCCCCCAGAGGTGAGGGAATTGTCTCGGTCGTTTAATGCGATGGCTGGCCGAATCGGGCTAATGCTAGAAAGTCAACAACAGTTCTCTGGTGCGGTGTCCCATCAGTTACGCACGCCACTCACCGCGCTTCGGCTTCGCTTAGATCAAGCTCAAGAAGCAGTGGGTGACAGCACATCGCCTGTTGCGATGGCTCTTGAAGCATCTCGCGTAGAGACTGATCGACTGCAAGAGATGATTGAGCAGTTGCTGGCATTGGCTCGCTTAGAAGGCGGCTCGTCTGTCACTGTGACCGTGAACGCTTCAGTTATTGTTCGCAGCAGGGTCGCAGTATGGGAATCACTTGCTGCTGAACGCGGCATCACGTTCTCAGTGCTCGGTCTTGAAACTGCACCATGTGTTGCTCTTGAAGGCGCGCTTGAACAAATTGTCGATAACTACATTGACAATGCACTAACCGCAGCACCTGATAACTCCACTATCACTATCGAAGTGCATCGCGTTCAGCGGCACATTCATATTGATGTCATTGATCAAGGTCCCGGATTGCCGGAAGAAAAACGTGCCCTTGCCTTTGAACGTTTCTGGCGCGGAGCAACTACTGAAAATGCACCAGGAACTGGACTCGGCCTTGCGATTGTTCGCCAGTTAGTAGTTGCCAGTGGAGGCGTTGCCGAATTATTGCCACGTGCCAATGGTGAACGCGGATTAGTAGCGCGAATCTCATTGCTCGCGCGTTAATTCGAATTAATGAATGTCGCCAATCCAGAACGGCACGCGTTCCAGCAAATTCAGACTGACGTTTCGGCAGGTATCAAGCACCGCACACACTGGGTCATTGTCGCCTTTGTAGACATTGGCTAAAGACACGGGTACCCGACTGACCACGGTGAGGCTTCGCTCTGGGGCGTCAGTTACTTGATGAAATGAATCGATTGCAGAGACTTCTAGAGGCAGCTCAACGCCGCCAAGTCCGGCTACTTCAGTAGCTAGCACCAGTAAGTCAGGCGGATGCACAAGTGGCGGGAATGTCCATGTAAACACCAACGGGAAAGTAAAGCCCTCTGGTGGGTCGTCGTCAGGGTCGTCCATTGCAAGGACAACATCTTCGAAACTGAGGAGAGTACGAGGGTCGATTTCCAGGCTGACATGTAAGTCAATAGGGCCATTGCATGCCTCTTCAGGGTGGAGATCCACTTCCCACAGTTGACGTAGTGAGTAGGTCTCCACAAAGTGACGCTCGTCATGCACATGAAACCCGTGGTCGACGGCGTGGCTCTTTAAATCGGTGACAAATCCGGCAATGTCGATAACGGCCACGTCATGGACACTACCGTTCAGATGTGCCCCATTTCGATTACAACTCTGCAGACCGCGATATTTTGGGGTTTCTGCATGACGTAGCTGATGCCGCCGCTGACACCTTGGACGAAATTGCCGACTGGTCAATGTCTGGCGAGCGCGAAGGTCAGTATTCAGCTGATGTCGTAATTGACGATGTCATCGTCGATTTATTGCAGGCATCTGGTTTTGAAGTGCTGTCAGAAGAGAGTGGCATCGCCGACGTTGTGTGGCCAATTACAGATGACCGATTGTTAGTTGTTGTTGACCCTTTAGATGGTTCAACAAATGCAAGTAAAGGTCTTCCTTGGTATGCGACATCATTGTGTGTTGTAGACCGTCACGGTTTACGTGCTGCGTTAGTAGCAGAACAGTCGGGTAGTGAGACCCGTTACGGTGCATCTCGAGGTGGCGGAGCAAACCGCGACGGGATTCCTGTGCGCGTGAACCCTCTTGCCAACGTGTCACAAGCAGTTGTTGGTACAAATGGTGCACCGCCGTACCCGCACGGGTGGTGGCAGTTCCGTACCCTAGGTGCAGCGGCCCTTGACATCTCGTTGGTGGCAACGGGAGGCCTTGATGGCTATGTCGATTTCCATGATCATGGTGTGTGGGATTACCTAGCTGCAGTGCTGATCTGCCAAGAAGCCGGAGCAATTGTCGGCGAAGTAGACGGCAAAGACTTGCTGACTATTGACCCACTAGCGAGGCGTAGTCCCGTAGTTGCCTCCTCGCAGGCCCTCTTTGATTCATTGATGGATACTGCTCGCGCCAATCGCCACTAGGGCCATTACTGGCGCGTCACGTGGCGCCCCTAATGTGAAGGTATGAATCACATCTCACATTGGATCAATGGCGCGGTTGTTGCCGGCACATCTGGCCGAAGCGGCGCAGTCTTTAACCCAGCAACAGGTGTGCAAACCTCAACTGTCGATTTTGCGTCCGTGCAAGAAATTGACTCCGCGGTAGCCGCAGCTACTGCAGCATTGCCAGCGTGGCGTGCAACGAACCTTTCTCGTCGTGCAGAGATCATGTTCAACATTCGCAACTTGGTGCAAAGCAACCGAAATGAAATTGCTGCATTGCTGAGCGCCGAACACGGCAAGGTAATTACAGATGCTCTTGGCGAAATTGCGCGAGGGCTCGAGAATATTGAATTCGCCTGCGGAATCCCACATTTGCTCAAGGGTAGCTACAGCGAACAAGCTGCTACTGGTGTCGATGTGTACAGCATTCGCCAACCACTCGGCGTCGTTGCAGGCATTACGCCGTTCAACTTTCCTGCAATGGTTCCGATGTGGATGTTTGCAAGTGCCATTGCGTGCGGAAACACATTCATTTTGAAGCCGAGTGAAAAGGATCCATCCGTTGCACTGTTCTTGGCAGATTTGCTGAAGCAAGCAGGCGTTCCAGACGGTGTGTTCAATGTCATCAACGGTGACAAAGTTGCAGTCGACCGTTTGCTTGAACACCCAGATGTATCCGCAGTGTCTTTTGTTGGTTCTACGCCAATTGCAAAGTACATCTATGAGACCGGCACAAAGAACGGCAAGCGTGTGCAGGCACTTGGCGGAGCCAAGAACCACATGTTGGTACTGCCCGATGCTGACCTAGATATGGCAGCTGATGCAGCCGTGAGTGCTGCATATGGTTCAGCAGGCGAGCGTTGCATGGCAATCTCGGTGTTGCTCGCAGTCGATTCTGTTGCAGATGCTTTGATCAAGAAGGTTCAAGAGCGAATTCCCGCTATCACCGTAGGGCCGGCCAGTGATTCAAAGAATGAAATGGGACCACTGATTACAGCAGAGCATCGCGACAAAGTTGCGGGCTATTTGGCTGGTGCTGCAGCCGAAGGGGCAACTGTCGTGGTTGACGGCCGTACGAATGTGCCGGCAGACGGGTTCTTTATTCGCCCCAGCATTATTGATGGTGTTAAGCCAGGCATGCGTTGCTACGACGAAGAGATTTTTGGACCAGTACTAAACGTTGTTCGTGTGAAGTCATATGCCGAAGGCGTTGCACTGATCAATGACAACCAGTTCGGTAACGGAGTTGCATTGTTCACTCGTGATGGCGGTGTAGCCCGTGAGTTCCAATTCGATGTCAGTGTCGGAATGGTTGGCATCAATGTGCCCATTCCGGTACCTGTGTCGTATTACTCATTCGGTGGCTGGAAGAACAGTTTGTTCGGAGACCACCACATGTACGGCCCAGAAGGCATCAACTTCTTTACGCGCAGCAAAGTGGTTACCTCTCGCTGGCCAGACC
>JANQYF010000003.1:31521-41304 GCA_030729045.1 Ilumatobacteraceae bacterium | reverse complement strand
GCGCGAGCGCCTGTTGTTGGATCTGGCTCTTGGCCGGCGTGAATCTGGCGGGTTTCGAAACCCCATGCTGCATTTGTCATAGGACAGAACGCTAGCCCCCAATTCCCGACCTACCAACTCGGGAATTGCCAAACCCCATGTAGACAAAAAAAGGGGCCCGCCGAAGCGAGCCCCTTTTTCAATTCTTGAAAGAATCAGCCGCCTGAGACTTCTGAAACTTTCTGCTTGCCAGCTGACAACCACGGCATCATTGCACGCAGGCTCTTGCCCACTGCTTCGATTGGGTGCTTTGCTCCGGCTTCACGCAATGCGTTGAAGTTGGCGCGGCCTTCTTCTGATTCCTTGATCCATTCGCGAGCAAACTTGCCCGACTGAATTTCCTTGAGAATCTTCTGCATTGCCTTCTTCGTTGCTGGCGTAATGACGCGCGGACCGCGTGTTACGTCGCCGTATTCAGCGGTATCAGAAATGCTGTAACGCATTCCGGTGATTCCTTCTTCGTACATCAAGTCAACAATCAACTTCACTTCGTGCAAGCACTCGAAGTACGCCATCTCTGGCTGGTAACCAGCTTCAGTAAGAGTTTCGAAACCAGCTTGAACAAGTGCTGCAACACCACCGCACAGAACAGCCTGCTCACCGAACAAGTCGGTCTCGGTCTCTTCGGCGAATGATGTTTCGATAATGCCGGCGCGTGCGCCACCAATTGCTTCTGCGTAGGAAAGCGCAATTTCTTTTGCCATTCCTGTTGCGTTCTCTTCAACTGCGATGAGGCAAGGTACGCCTCCGCCTTCAGTGAATGTACGACGCACCAAGTGACCAGGACCCTTAGGGGCGATCATGATGATGTCGACACCCTTTGGCGGGCGAATGCGCTTGAAGCGAATGTTGAAACCATGTGCGAAAGCAAGTGCCTTGCCTGGCTTCATGTAACGCTTGATGTGTGCGTTGTATGTTGCCTTCTGCTCAGTGTCTGGCATGGTCAACATGATGAGGTCTGCCCACTTCGAAGCTTCGGCGATGCTCTTGACCGTGAGGCCTGCTGCTTGTGCCTTGGCTGCTGATGCAGACCCTTCGCGCAATCCGACCACTACCTGGACACCGCTCTCCTTCAGGTTCAACGCATGAGCGTGACCCTGTGAGCCGTAACCGATAATGGCTACTTTCTTGCCACGAATAATCGACGGATCGACGTCTTTTTCGTAATACATCGTTGCTGCCATCAGCTTGCCTTTCCTTTGAGGGCACCCTTGCGTGCCTCTCGTTCCAATTTCGGCAGGGCTACTCGCCCCGTTCTTTGGCTCTCTACGATGCCATAACCCTTCAATAATTCCTCAAAATCATCGATTTTCTCGGGAGTTCCGTCCATAGAAAGGCTCATTGCGTCACTTCCGACCGCCAAAACCTTGGCCTCGAAGATATTTGCCAGCTCTACGACCTGACCCCTCTGCCCCTCCTCGATACGGACAGTGGCCAGCATGAGCTCGCGCTCGACCGACTTTCGGGGGTCTAGTTCGGTGATCCGGACCACGTCAATCAGCTTGAAGAGCTGCTTCACGATCTGCTCGAGCGGAGTAGCCGAGATATCAACCACGATGGTGATGCGGCTGTAGTCGGCGTCGTCTGTTGGGGCGACAGCTAGCGAGAAGATGTTGTAGCCACGACGAGCAAACAAGCCGGATACGCGAGCAAGCACGCCAGGACGGTTTTGGACAAGCACCGACAACACATGATGTTGGTGCGAATCACCAAACGGATTATTCGAGTTAATGGTTCTCATCGGAGCAACCCTCTCTCTGATTCTTGTGATGGATGTAACAGAACGTCATCGTTGCTCGCGCCGGCCGGAACCATTGGGAACACTTTTTCAAATTCTTCAACACGGAAGTCAATGACAACTGAGCGATCGTTGATGCTGTTTGCCAATTCAATGGCTCCGTCAATTTCTTCAATTGAATCAACACGAATTCCAACGCAACCCATTGCTTCAGCCCACTTAACAAAGTCGGGGCAACCAGCAAGGTTTACTTCTGAATAACGCTCGCCGTAGAACATTTCTTGCCATTGGCGAACCATTCCGAGATATGTGTTGTTCAAGATTGCAACTTTGATATGAATACCTTCAGTTGATGCAGTGACTAATTCCTGTGCAGTCATTTGGAAACAACCATCGCCGTCGATTGCCCACACTGTGCGATCAGGGCGTGCTGCTTTTGCACCAATTGCTGCCGGAACAGAGAATCCCATCGTGCCAAGGCCGCCAGAGTTAACCCAGGTGTATGGCTCATTGAATTTCCAGAACAAGCTGGTCCACATTTGATGCTGGCCAACGCCACTGACAACAATGGTTCCGTCTGGTGCTGCATCACGCAGTTTTTCCAAGCAGAACTGTGGCTTCAAACGTCCGCCTGGTTCTGATTGGTCATAAGCAACGGGGAACTTCTCGCGCCAGCCACTGACTTTGCTGCGCCACGGATCAATGTTGACTTGCGTCGAACCCTCTGCAAGAAGTTCTTGAACTGACTTCAAGATTTCTTCAACAACAATGCGGCAATCGCCAACAATGGGAACATCTGGCTTACGTACTTTGCCTTGTTCTGCTGGGTCAATGTCAACGTGAATGACTTTTGCATCTGGCGCAAAGGTAGAAACTTTTCCGGTAACACGGTCATCGAAACGTGCACCAAAGTTAATGAGCAAATCGCTCTTCTGCATTGCAGTGATAGCTGTTGCATTTCCGTGCATACCTGGCATACCAAGGCACAACGGATGATTGTCAGGGAATGCTCCACGTGCCATCAATGTTGTTACGACAGGAATTTGCAACAGTTCTGCAAGTTCACGAACAACATCTGCCGCACGAGCTTTCAGAACTCCACCACCGATGTAGAGAAGTGGCTTTTCAGCAGCCAAAATCAGCTTTGCTGCTTCTTTGATCATCTTTGGATGACCCTTTGTTGTTGGCCTGTATCCGGGCAACGACGCAATTACTTCTTCATCTGTTGGCCATGACCATGTCATGGTGTTTTGCAATACGTCTTTTGGAACATCGATCAAAACGGGACCAGGACGACCTGTTGTTGCAATATGAAATGCTTGACGAACAACCATTGGAATGTCATCTGGGTGCATGATGAGTTCGTTGTGCTTTGTAACGCTGCGAGTAATACCAACGGTGTCGCATTCTTGGAATGCATCTGTACCGATTGCTGTTGTGGAAACTTGACCTGTGATGCAGATCATCGGAATCGAATCCATGAACGCATCGCACAATGGGGTCACCATGTTGGTAGCGGCAGGACCACTTGTCACCATGGCAACGCCAGGACGACCAGTTACGTGGGCATAACCCTGCGCCATGTGGCCTGCACCTTGTTCATGACGAACAAGGATGTGCCTGATGCTGGATTTCAGCAACGGGTCGTACGCGGGCAGAATGCATCCACCTGGCAGACCGAACATGATCTCCACGTTTTCCATCTCCAGAGAACGAATGAGTGCTTCAGCTCCTGTGAGTGTCTCTTTATTCGACATCGTGTGTCTCCTAGTTGTTATCGATTGTTATGAACTTGGGCTGAGAAATGAAAAAACCACCCGAATGGGTGGTTTTTAGCGCGTTCGGCATTTCGCCGACGCGCTACAGAACTACTACGACGAGTGCTGAGGTATAAATCTCGGTTGTCATTGGAATCAGTCTGCCACTAGTCATAGGGCTTGGCAACCCCCAATAGTTCGGCCGGCCGAATGAGACCCCCAGCCGTCAGGGCCGCGATGGCCAAAAGGAACAGGGTGACCCCGGCATTGGCCTTTAGGGCAGCCACTGGGTCGCCCGACAGCAGGAACAACCCCGCCCGGGTTCCACCACAACTGGGGCAGGCAACCCCCGTGACCCGCAGTAGCGGGCACAGGCTTGGCTGGTGGTTCAGCTGCTCCGCCACAAAGCGCGTTGCGGGGCTGGCGAGCACCGCGCCAGCACATGACAGAAGCGCGGTTTTAGCCTTCACGCACCACCGTGGTTTTCGAGATGTAGTCCCACACGCCCTGACGGCTTGGAACCACCAAAATCAGGACTGCGCCGATCAACGTAGACACTCCGCTTGAGACAGTGCTGAGAACGATCTTTCCCAAAACTTCACGCAACAGCATCTGCTGCATTGAAGCTGATGCGCCGGTGTTGATGTCAACAATCTTGAGATTCAACATTTTCTTCGCAGGTGAAGTGGACTGTTGCCATAGAACGATGCTCCAGATGAGCCAACCGATTCCACATGTCACAACAAACAGCAACGAGTCAAGCAATAGAGCTCCGAACCGAACACCGTTGCCGCACGGCACAACATTTCCACCAAAAGAGCCGGAATTATTCGAAGGTGGTGGTGAAGAAAATGGATCAGACATTGAAGTCTCCTTATTGATGCTGCAAAGAATGGAGCGTGTTACCTAGACAATAGGTCATCACCGCATAGCGTCAGAGTCGAACAAGGTAGGAACCACATGAAATTCGCACGCACCCCCGACGATCGATTTATCAATCTCCCCGATTGGCCATATGCACCCGTGTACACAGACATTTCTGCAGGTGACGGAACTACAGACACATTGCGTGTTGCGCATTACGACGGCGGACCAAAAGATGCGAAAACAACTGTGTTGTTAATGCATGGTGAACCGAGTTGGTCATTTCTCTATCGCAAGATGATGGCGTTGCACATCGCGGCAGGACACCGAGTGATTGCACCAGATCTCATTGGTTTTGGTCGCAGTGACAAACCATTGGATACAAGTGACTACACATACGAACGTCATGTTGCATGGATGAACGAATGGTTGAACAAAAATGATTTCCGTGGAATGACTTTTGTTGGTCAAGACTGGGGTGGTCTTGTTGGATTACGCATCGTCACCGCAAACGTTGACCGATTTGACCGAATCTGCATTGCGAATACCGGATTGCCAACTTATGGCCGTGAACCAACTGCAGCATTTCGCGATTGGCAAAAGTTTTCAAAAGAAGTTCCCGTGTTTGAAGTGGGGAAAATGATTAGTCGCGGATCGCTGACAAAACTCTCTCCGGAAGTAATCGCTGCATACGACGCACCATTTCCTGATGAGTCATTCAAAGCTGCTGCACGAATCTTTCCGTCGCTGTACCCGGATGGCGAAGACCACCCGTCGAATATCGCAAACAAGACTGCGTGGGACGTCTTGCGGTCGTGGACAAAACCATTCCTCACTTCCTTCAGCGACAGCGACCCCATCACGGCCGGTAGCGATAAGTACTTTCAAAAAGAGGTTCCCGGCACGACCGGTCAACCGCACACCACCATTGTTGGTGGCGGCCACTTCCTTCAGGAAGATAAAGGCGAAGAGTTCGCTGCCATTGTGAACGCGTTCATCGCTGCCAACCCCAGCTAACGCCACTCTTTCCATATACAGCAACGATTTAGAACCCGTAACCGAGGTGCGATGGCTCAGGTCGCCTAGCCTGAATACATGTCTGAACCCCGCACCATTGCCCCCGCTGAAGGAAAGCTCGGTGTTCTCACCGTTGGCCTCGGCGCAGTTGCATCCACTCTTATTGCAGGCGTCGAGCTCACAAAGCGCGGCCAAGGATCCCCCATCGGGTCAATGACCCAAATGGGAACCATCCGCCTCGGCAAGCGCACTGAAAAGCGCACTCCAATTGTGAAGGACTTTGTACCTCTCGCAAAGCTTGAAGACATTGTGTGGGGTGCTTGGGACGTATTCCCAGACGACGCATATGTTGCTGCGTCACGCGCCGGCGTTCTTGAACAGGGCAAGCACATCGAAGCAATATCTGATGTCTTACGTGAGATTCGCCCAATGAAGGCAGCGTTCATTCGCAAATATGCTCGCAACCTCGATGGTGAGCACATCATGGATACTCCGAGCCGTCGTGAAATGCTCAACACCATTCGCGCCGACATCAACCGTTTCCGTGATGAAAAGAAGATTGACCGTTTGGTCATGATCTGGTGTGCAAGTACTGAGATCTACATCGAGCCAGGACCGCAGCACGCAACAGTTGAAGCATTCGAAAAGGCAATTGACGCCAACGATGAAATGATTGCACCGTCAATGTTGTATGCATACGCAGCAATTCTTGAAAAGGTTCCATTTGCGAACGGTTCTCCAAACCTTGCGGTTGACATGCCATTCCTTCGCCAGCTTGCAACCGATACAAACGTTGCGATTTCTGGAAAAGACTTCAAAACCGGCCAGACACTGATGAAAACAGTGTTGGCACCAATGTTGAAGGCACGCCAACTTGGCCTTGCCGGTTGGTACAGCACAAACATTCTTGGTAACCGTGACGGTGAAGTTCTTGATGCTCCTGAAAACTTCAAGACAAAAGAAGAATCAAAGCTTGGCGTGTTGGAAGACATTCTTGACCCAGCAAACAATCAAGAGCTTTACGGCAATGTGTTCCACAAAGTCAGCATCAACTACTACCCACCTCGTGGTGACAACAAAGAGGGTTGGGACAACATCGACATCTTTGGTTGGATGGGTTACCCCATGCAGATCAAGGTTGACTTCTTGTGCCGCGACTCGATCCTTGCTGCTCCCCTTGCACTTGACCTCATCTTGTTCTCAGACCTTGCACAGCGTGCAGGCCTTGGCGGTATCCAGGAATGGTTGTCGTTCTATTACAAGAGCCCACAGGTTGCACCTGGCCTTCATGCCGAGCATGACTTGTTCGTACAGCTTGAAAAACTGCACAACACCTTGCGTTGGCTAATGAATGAAGACCAGATCACGCATCTTGGTCGCGAGTATTACGACGACGTTGATTAAACAACGATGAGTCGTACTGCGCTTCGGGCATTTGCATTCGATGCGTTATGCGTTTTACTGATGGTTGTCATTGGTACGCGTAATCACGAAACAGACACCGGCATAACTGGCATTTTGTTTGTTGCTGCACCGTTCTGGATTGCAATGTCACTTGCTCATCTCGCACCGCTCTTGCAGCGCAAGAATCGCAAAGAACAAAACGCGTACGTGGTGTGGGGATACACCGTGGTGATGGGCATGGTGTTACGCAATATGGTCTTCGATCGCGGCACCGCCACTGCATTCATCATTGTCGCCACGGTCTTCTTAGGAATCACCATGTTTGGCTGGCGTGCACTTCTTGCTCGCCGCGCAACTGCCTAGTTACATCGTGGGGTTGGTGATGGCGCCGGTTTCGGCACCTTGTACAAGCTTTGCGAACTTTGCCAGTACACCAGTTGTGTAACGAGGTGGGTTTGGAACCCATCCCTTACGACGCTTCTTCATCTCTTTTTCACTGACCAAAAGATCAAGAGATTTTGTTGGTACGTCAACACGAATTAAGTCGCCTTCGCGCACGAACGCAATTGGGCCACCATCTGTTGCTTCTGGTGCAACGTGTCCGATACAGAAGCCCCATGTGCCTCCAGAGAAACGTCCATCAGTAATGAGTGCCACTGTTGAACCAAGACCTGCACCTTTCAGTGCACCGGTAATTGCGAGCATCTCGCGCATACCTGGCCCACCCTTCGGGCCTTCGTAACGAATAACGATGACATCGCCGTGATTGATTGAGCCAGTCATGATTGCGTTCATTGCACCGTCTTCACCGTCGAACACGCGAGCAGGGCCTTCGAATTGCATCTGCTCTTTGCTGAGGCCCGCAACTTTTACAACAGAACCCTTTGGCGCAAGTGAGCCAGTAAGAATGTTGATTCCGCCTTCAGCGTGAATCGGGTTACTGAGCGGATGAATCACTTCACCGTCTGGTGCAGGTGGATTGATCTCAGCCAAGTTCTCTGCCATGGTCTTTCCGGTGCAGGTAATCACATCGCCGTGCAACAAACCAGCGTCAAGAAGATGCTTCATCAGAACAGGCACGCCACCAATGCGGTGAACATCTGACATGTGGTACTTGCCGCCTGGTTTTGTATCAGCAATGTGTGGCACTTTGTCTGCGATTCTGTTGAAGTCGTCAAGATCAAGCGCTACGCCTGCTTCGTTTGCAATAGCAAGAAGGTGCAGTACGGCGTTGGTGCTACCACCGAAAGCATTGGTAACAGCAATGGCATTTTCAAATGCCTTCTTTGTCATGATGTCGCGAGGGCGAATGCCAAGGCGCAACATGTTTACAACTGCTTCACCGGCGCGATGAGCGTCACTTTCACGGCTTGTATCAATTGCAGGTGCTGATGCACTTCCGGGAAGACTCATCCCCAATGCTTCAGCAATAGAAGACATCGTGTTTGCAGTGAACATTCCGCCACATGCACCTTCTCCAGGGCATGCAGCTTTTTCGATGTCGGCTAGTTCGCCTTCAGTAATTGTGCCAGCAGCACATGCACCTACTGCTTCAAACACTGTGGTGATGTCAATGTTGTTGCCTTTGTAGACGCCTGGCATTGTTGATCCGTTGTAGACAAAAACACTGGCAAGGTTCAGACGAGCTGCTGCCATGAGCATTGCGGGAATGCTCTTGTCGCAACCAGCAAGACCAACAAAGCCATCGAAACGTTCTCCGTGAACAACTGTTTCAACACTGTCTGTAATGACCTCACGAGAAACAAGAGATGCGCGCATTCCTTCATGACCCATGCTGATTCCGTCAGACACTGTGATGGTGCCGAATTCCATAGGTACGCCACCGCCGGCACGAACTCCGGCTTTTGCATGATCACTAAGTCGGCGCAATGACATGTTGCACGGTGTGATTTCATTCCAGGCCGATGCGATACCGATTTGAGGCTTTACCCAGTCGTCATCACCCAGACCGACCGCGCGCAACATGGCGCGGGCTGCGGCTTTTTGAATACCGTCCGTGACGTCGCGGCTGCGAGGTTTGATATCGATGGGGGTTCCGTCTGAGTTCATTGACATGACTCAACCGTAATGGCTGGACTATGACTTCTTTGAAGTCTGTAAAAACAGCCATCCCACTGGCAACAAATATGCGAAATACGCAATGAGGCGAATGTTCTCGTATGCATAGTGCCAACCGAAGAAGCCCTTCATGAAGTCATAGAAGGTGCCTTCGGCCCAGATTCCTGACTTGATGTTCCAAGCAGACGACACGAGCCAGCCGTCTTCAAAACCGAGGAGCTCTCTGTACTCATGGAAGAACTTGCCGAAAAGACCCGCTGCAAACAACAGGAGCAAGAAGCCGGTAACCCGGAAGAACAATGCAAGATTCAATTTGTTACCACCGGCATAGACAAGTCGACCCAAGATTGCAGCAACGACCAAGCCAAGTAATCCACCAATGACAACGCTTGTTCCGCTAGCTGATGAGGTTTCTGCTGACAACAAGAACAACACAGTTTCGAAACCTTCACGCAAAACAGCAACAAAAGCAATAACCATTAGAGCTCGTGTTGATGTCGCAGCATCAACTTGGCCACGCAAGCTGGCTCCCAAATTTCGCGCATTCTTTCCCATCCAAAAAATCATCCACGTAAGAACAGACGCTGCAACAATGGCAATTGTTCCTTCAATGAACTGTTCCGACTTGCCTTCGAATTCGCCAACAAAAATATTGAATGCGATTCCGCTGATCAGACACAACACCGCCGCAAGTGCAGAACCGCGCCAAACGGCCGGGATGTCTTCCTTGCGTCCGCACTTGACGAGGTACGAGATGATTATGGCGAGCACCAGCGAGACCTCGAGGCCTTCGCGCAGTGTGATCAGAAAGCTTGCGCCCATGGAAACTCCTACTTAGTTAGGTATGCCTAATGTTAGGGATGCCTATTACTAAAAGCAACTCCC
>JANQYF010000003.1:1513-31421 GCA_030729045.1 Ilumatobacteraceae bacterium | reverse complement strand
AGGCTGACTTCAGCGTGATCTGTTGGCATGTTGAATGTCCACCAGAAGAATTCAACTTTGAAACCTGGCGCGTCGGTTGGAACCAAGAATGCGCTGATTCCCTTTGGGTCGCCAGGCTTCCCGCTGGTACGCGCAAAAATAATGTCGTGAGTCGCATGGTGAAGACCACTGTTCCAGCGCTTCATTCCGCTAATCACCCATTCATCACCATCGCGATATGCAGTTGTTTCAAGGTATGTGGCATCGCTGCCATGGTTTGGTTCCGTTAATCCGAACGCAAGACGCTTGGTGCCGTCTAAGAAACCAGGCATCCATTCTTTCTTCTGTTCTTCGGTACCGAAATCACGCATCATCAGCACAGTGGGAAAATTGCCCACGATGCTTGATTCGTTTTGCAAATCGTTGTGAAGACCAAGCCCTTTTGCAGCTAGATGCTCACGAATAATCGCCATCTTGATGTTGCTTGCACCTTTGCCGCCGAACTCAACGGGCAATGCAAGACGAAGCCAACCAGCTACATCGGCACGCCTGCGCATTTCGCGCAATAGTGCTTCCCAATCTGCGCGAGGAACGCCATCATTTTCAAAATCAGTACGTGCCCACTCACGGCGATGATCAAAGAATCGTTCGTTGTCATCCTGTGCCTGCAGCGGCTTGATCTCTTTTTCAATGAACGCATCAAGTGCGTCGAGAGTGTCTTGAATGTCGTCGGGAATAGCAAAGTCCATGGGCGAAGAATACGCCTGCGGGCCTGCGAAATCGTTAGCCGCGACGCGACTGCATGATGGCAGTGACGATTTTGCCGTCTGCCTTGCCCTGCGAGGCTTTCATCACGCGGCCGACAATGGCGCCTGATGCTTTTTCGTCGCCGGCCATGTACTTGGCCCATGCGCCAGGATCAGCAGCAATTGCTTCATCAACCATTGCTTCAACGGCTGATGTATCCATGGCTTCAAAGCCTTTAGCCGCGGCAATGGCCGCAGCATCGCCGCCGCCATGTTCCACCAATTCAGCAAGAACTGTTTTGGCTTGTGTGGCAGACAGTTTGGCATCGCGCTCGAGCACTGTGAGTTTGGCAAGGTCTGCAGCAGGTACCGCTGGCACTGGACCAGCATCAGCGAAACCTTGTTGCACATAAATCAGTGCACGTACTGCATCGCCACCAGCATCAACAACTGCTTGTACGTAGTCATGTTGCCCACGCTCAACAACAACAATGACTGCCTCTGACTGGGTGTCGTACCCAGTGAGTGCAGAAAGCGCAGTGCGTCGTGCGGCAGGAAGCATTGGCAAATTGTCGCGAACAGCTTGTACCCATTCAGCAGAGGGCGCTAGTGGCACCAAGTCTGGTTCAGGGAAGTATCTGTAATCGTCGGCATCTTCTTTCACACGCAATGTGTGCGTGCGGCCTTCGGCATCATCCCAGTGTCGAGTTTCTTGGCGGATAGTGCCACCAGAATCTAGAACATCAATTTGGCGACGAGCTTCATAATCAATTGCTCGGCCAAGTGCACGAATTGAGTTCACGTTCTTGATTTCACAACGAGTACCAAACATGGTGCCAGGCTTATGAACAGACACGTTTGCGTCGACTCGCATTGAGCCTTCTTCCATCTTGGCGTCTGATGCGCCGATGACTTCAAGAATGGCACGCAGTTCAGCTACATATTCTTTGGCATGTTCACTGGTGCGAATGTCAGGACGTGACACGATTTCAACCAATGGAACACCGGCGCGGTTGAAGTCAATTAGCGAATAATCACTGCCATGAATACGTCCGGTAGCGCCACCAACGTGGGTGCTCTTACCAGTGTCTTCTTCGAGGTGAGCGCGTTCAACACCAATACGTGTTCCGCTTGGCAACACGAGGAAACCATCGATGTTCAAAGGAATGTCATACTGACTAATTTGGTACGCCTTTGGCATGTCTGGATAGAAGTAGTTCTTGCGGTGGAATATGCAGGGCTGAATGCTGCAGTTCAGAGCAACACCAATGCGCATAGCGAGTTCGACCGCTTGTTTGTTTAGAACAGGTAACGCACCAGGCAAGCCGAGTGTGACTGGGTCGATGTTGGTGTTTGGTTCGTCACCAAAATGGTTTGGTGAACCACTAAACAATTTTGTCTTTGTTGCGAGTTCAACGTGGACTTCAAGTCCGACGATGAGTTCCCAACCGCCCTCAAGCATTTGCTCGCTAGTTGCGATGATGGAACTGAGTGGATCTTGTGTCATTTCGCTCCTCCTGCTGCATTTTCAAGGGCACCGCCAACGCGGAACATTGGTGCTTCACCAAGTGCAGGGGCAAGAACTTGAATTCCGACAGGCATGCCGTGTGCGCCAGTACCAAACGGCACGCTCATGGCTGGGTGCCCTGCGAGGTTGGTTGGAATTGTGTAGATATCGCACAAGTACATCGCCATTGGGTCGTCAACTTTGTCACCGAATGGAAACGCAACCACCGGCGATGTTGGCGTGAGAATTACATCTACTTGTGCATACGCACGTTCGAAGTCTTCTGCAATCAGTCGGCGCACTTTGAGGGCCTTGCCGTAATACGCGTCGTAATAACCAGCAGACAATGCATAGGTGCCAAGCATGATGCGACGCTTTACCTCATCACCGAAACCGGCTGCACGAGTGGCGCCATACATTGAATTGGTATCGACAGCATTAACGCGAAGGCCGTACCGAACACCGTCGTAGCGAGCCAAGTTGCTGCTGGCCTCTGCTGGTGCAATGAGGTAATACGCAGTGAGCGCGTACGACAAGCTTGGCAATGTGATGTCAACAATGGTTGCACCGGCAGCTTCCAGTGCTGCAAACGCTTCATTCAGGCGCGCAATAACTTCTGGTTCTGCGCCAGCAGGAAGATCTGTCACGCGACCAATGCGCATTCCGGCAACGCCTTGTGAAACTGATGCAACAAGTGCAGGTGCTGGTTGCGGAATAGATGTTGAATCCATTGCATCGTGACCAGCAATTGCTTCGGTAATCAAAGCAGCATCTGCAACAGTTGTTGCAAATGGACCAACCTGATCTAGCGAACTTGCATAAGCACACAAGCCGTAACGACTAACTAATCCGTACGTTGGCTTCACGCCGACGACACCACACATTGCTGCGGGTTGGCGAATACTGCCACCAGTGTCACTGCCAAGGCTGACAGGAGCAAAACCAGCAGCAACGGCTGCTGCACTGCCACCGCTTGAACCACCAGGAACACGAGATGTGTCGAGTGGGTTACGAGTAGGACCAAACGCTGAGTTTTCAGTGCTGGAACCCATTGCAAATTCATCAAGGTTTGTTTTGCCAACCATGATGGCGCCGGCATCGCGCAAGCGAGACACAACCGTGGCGTCGTACGGAGGCTTCCAACCTTCAAGAATTTTGGAAGAGCATGTGGTCTCAACGCCATGGGTACACAAGTTGTCTTTAATAGCAATAGGCACGCCAGCGAGTGGACCAATTGGTCGACCTGCAGCAATGTCTGCGTCAATTGCATCTGCGTGCGCGCGTGCTGCATCTGCTGTTACAAGATTGAAAGCATGAATGTCTGTCTCGCGTGCAGTGATTTGTGCGAGATATGAATCGATGACTTCACGTGCAGTGATTTGCTTTGATGCAATTGCTGCAGCAATACCAGATGCTGTTGTTGGAATAGTGGCCATGACTAGTCGTCCAAACCGATGATTGGCGGAACACGAAAACGGCGCTGATCAGAAGATGGCGCAGCGTTCAATACTTCATCAGTATCAAGACATGGTTGCTCGACATCTTCACGCAACACATTGACAAGTGGGAACGGCTGAGTCATTGGGCCAACACCAGACAGATCGAGCGCGTCAATGTCACTAAAATGACCCATGACTTTGGCAAGTTGCTCGGTGAAGTGCACGACATTGGCCTCGTCGATGTCGAGGCGTGCAAGACGAGCCACTTTGGCTACATCAGCTGCGGAAATGGGGGTACCAGAAGGGCTCACGGCTTCTCAGCCTACGAGCCTCTGATACGGAAAGGCGAAAACGAAACCTAGGCGTTCGGGTGAACTGGCGGAAATTCAGCCTGGCGCTTCTGAAGGAAGCTCTGAACACCCTCTTTGAAGTCTGACCGGGTGAATGACTGCTGCATCAAAACGAGAGCGTCCTTACTTGCGGTTGCCACATCTTTGCCGTAGTCAGAATAGACCTGGCGCTTCATGACTGCCATTGAAGACGGCGACACATTCATCGCAAGATCTGATGCGTACTCAAGAACAACTTTCATCAGTTGATCTGCAGGAACAACTCTGTTGACCATTCCGATTTCTAGAGCCTCTTGCGCCATGACAATGCGGCTAGACATCATGAGGTCAAGTGCAGTTGCCTGACCAACAAGTCGTGGCAACACCCATGAGATGCCGTACTCACCAATGAGTCCGCGCTTTGAGAATGCAACTGTGAACTTTGCAGTGTCTGCACAGAAGCGCATGTCACACATCAGTGCTTGCACCATGCCAAGGCCAGCTGCTGCACCATTAACTGCAGCGATGACTGGTTTTGGCAAGCGAGTGATCTCGTCTTGCATACGACCTTCGACAATGCTCGGACCGTCGTCGTTCTTTGCAGTATCCCCTGTTGGAATCGCTTGCAATGTTCCCATGTCTGCGCCAGCGCAGTAACCCTTGCCTGCGCCTGTAACGACAATGACGCGCACTTTCGGATCTGCGTTTGCAGCATCAAGGGCGGCGAAATACTCATTGCCCATTCGGCCTGTCCACGCGTTCAAGCGATCAGGACGGTTAAAGGTGATGAGACCGATACCGGGCTCTAGGACTTCGTATAGACATTCACTCATGGGGTAAGACCGTAGACGCTTCAGGAGTCTCCTGAGAACGCAGACGATCAACCACCAAAAACAGGACTGCGGCTACGAATACTCCGATGGCCACCCACTGGTTCAAGCGCATCCCGCCAACATTGTGGCTGGCGTCGATACGAAGGCTCTCTGTTCCGAACCGCAGAACGGTGTACCCCGCTACGTACCAGGCAAATAAGCGACCGCGGGCCGGCTTGATGCGTCGCTCAAGACGAATGAGAAGCCACGCCAACACCACGCACCCGACTGATTCATAGAGAAAGGTCGGGTGAAAAGTTGTTCCAGCCGCATACCCGGCCTTCACTGCAACATTGTTCGATACTTCTAATGCCCATGGAAGGGTTGTCGGACGCCCAAACAACTCTTGGTTGAACCAATTACCCCACCTGCCAATTGCCTGTGCGATTGCAATTGCAGGTGCAGCACACGAAATAATCCACCACGCATCTAGCCCACGTTTGCGTGCAGACCACCAACCAACTGCAACCCCAACGGTGACTCCACCCCAAATACCTAGGCCACCTTGCCAAACTTTTATGGCATCAAACCATTGACCTTGGAATCGCTCATAGTCCGTGATCACGTGATACGCCCGACCACCAATAACGCCTGCAGGGACAGCCCACATTGCGATGGAAGAAATGTCTTCAGTTGTGCCGACGCCTTTGTTTTCTGCACGTCGTCCAGCAATGCGAACCGCAACAATGACTCCGATAGCAATCATTAATCCGTATGCATTGAGACGCAGTGGTCCGAGATGAATCGAACCAGATGACGGGCTCGGAATTACTCCAAGAAGAAAAGCAAGTGTCATGCGGTGACGCGATTCACGAATGCAACAGCACCCGCAAAGATGATGTCTTTGTCGTAGTCCTGAGTTGCAACGTGATAACTGCGTTCAAGCATGACGCGTTCTACTGGGCCACCATAAGTTGCAGCTACTGCATCACTGTCACTTGGCTGCACAACATGGTCTTGCACTGATGTGTACAACAACATTGGCATCTTGATTGACGGGTAGCGAGGCGCAAGTGGCGCAAGACCCTCAGACAAGAATGATTTCATTGCAGCAAGGGGTGTTCCGGAATATGCAGTTTCACGTACATTCGGATCTGCGATGTCTGAACCAATGCCGTCCATTGTGACCGTGCCGCCATCGATCATTCCCTGCAACATGTCAATTACTTCTGATGGTTGCGGTTGAGTCGCTGGATTGATGCACACAATGCCGAGAGCTTCCGGGTGTTGTGCTGCCATCCACAATGTCAATGCACCGCCCATCGATAAACCCATCACCACAATTTTCTTCGCGCGCTTCGAAAGAACTTGATATGCCTTTTCGGCATCTCCGCTCCAATCCGCCCACCGGGTTGGAATCATGTCTTCAATCGCTGTGCCATGACCAGCAAGTTGTGGAAGCTCAACATGAAAACCAGCCGCCGCACATGCTTCAGCAAGGCCACGCATAGAACCTGGATTACCCGTGAACCCGTGAAGGACGAGCACTCCGACATCGCCATTGCCGTTATGAGAGAAAGCCTCTGCTCCGGGAATTGTTGGTGCTGTCATGGTGACGTCCTTTCGTTCGGACTAATCGTAGGGGTCATTGTCAGAGAGGGGCTGTTCCCACCATTCGGCAGGCACTTGCGAATCTTCCCAGTCTGGAAAAGGGTAAATACAGTTCACGGGGCAGACCGGAAGGCACTTATCGCACCCGCTGCACAGTTCCGGAATGATGACCACATCGGCGCCCACATTGAAGATGGCCCCTAATTGTGGAGGGCAATGGCGAAGACATGCATCACAATTGATGCATTCAGACATCTCGATGCGCATCGGAGCAAGTTTCCACTTCGGATTTCGCTCGTGAGTCTCAATGCGCTCGGTCCGTGTGCCTGTCATCTTGTTCATTGTAGGTGAGACCATTGGCACGGCCATGACGGAGAGTTTGACCCGAGGCGCAGATACTGGTGGACTAGGTATCCATGGCCCGCGCTGATCGACTCCAACGACAACGCAAGATAGATGGATATGCAATTGCCGCCATTGCCCCGGTCATCGCACTCGTACCAGCCTGGCTTATTGCAGTTGCCGCATTCTGGTGGGTATTCGTGCAGTTCTTTTACGTGTCGTTTGTCCTCTTTGCTCTTGCGTGGTTTTTCCTTGGTGGCTTACTCTTCGTTCGCCCTATTCAACGATTAGCTCTTCAACGTTTACTCGGCGCACGAACACCAACACGAGCAGAGCGCGACACGTTGCAACGTTCATGGCACATCGTGGCGCAAGCAAATCACATTCCTCCAGGAAAGTTTGTGCTCGCTGTTGCTGATTCAGAAGATTTGAATGCCTTCGCTTCAGGCGGGCACCTTGTTGTCGTGTCAAGTTGGGCTATCGAGAATTTGTCACAAGACAACCTCAGCGGAGTTCTTGCTCATGAACTAAGCCACCATCTGGGAATGCACACTATTGCTCTCACTGTTGGACAGTGGTTAACAATCCCCATTGTGTTGCTTGCTAAAATTGGTTTCCTTCTTCAGAACGTTGCACACGCCGCAACCGATGTGTTCATCACGAAATCTTCTTTCGCATCCCTCATCGGAAAAACCCTGACCGGTTTCATCACAATTGTTTCGTGGCTCTTTCTTTCCATGATCACTGTGTCGCAATACATCGGTAATGCAGTTGGCAAAGGCGCCGAATTC
Organism: Ilumatobacteraceae bacterium; assembly: GCA_030729045.1. Taxonomy (GTDB): domain Bacteria; phylum Actinomycetota; class Acidimicrobiia; order Acidimicrobiales; family Ilumatobacteraceae; genus UBA2093. The sequence continues at coordinate 23,865 of JANQYF010000003.1, read as the reverse complement.
AAAGCCGATGAAACCGTTGTCGCTATGGGATTCGGCCGTCAACTGCTCAACGCACTTCGCATCGTTGTGGAACAAGGTCAGGGCGAGAGATCTTCTCAATGGAAAGACCGTCTCATCACTGCCCACCCCCCTGCTCGCACCCGAATTGCCCGTATAGATGCTCAACTACGCCAAATGCCTCGGGGTAAGCACCGATAGCGTGAAACCCATGACGCGCAAGGGAACAACCACCTCATGACAAGCCTCCCGAATGACCCCTTTCTTGCCGCAGCCCGTGGAAAGCCGGCCACCCACACTCCTGTTTGGTTCATGCGCCAGGCCGGTCGAAGCCTTCCCGAATACAAAGCGTTGCGCGGTGAGGGAAGCATCCTAGATGCGATCAAAAAGCCAGAACTTGCAGCAGAGTTCACATTGCAACCTGTTCGTCGCCACAACGTCGATGCAGCAGTTCTCTACTCTGACATTGTTGTGCCAGCGCACGCAGTTGGTTTCGGTATCGATGTTGCACCAGGTACTGGGCCTGTAGCGCCGTCACCTCTTCGTTCACGTAATGACCTTGCCCGCCTTCGACCATTGCATCACGAAGATGTTCACTACGTCACAGACACTGTTCTCGCATTAGTAAAGGAACTGAAAGTGCCACTTCTGGCATTTGCAGGTGCACCATTCACCGTTGCTAGTTACCTTATTGAAGGACGACCAAGTCGTACGTACCAAAATACAAAGCGACTCATGCGCGAGGACGAAGTGTTATGGCATGACGTCATGGAACATCTCGCACAACACTCTGTTGAATTCATATCTGCACAACTTTCAGCTGGTGCAGAAGCATTCCAATTGTTTGATTCGTGGGCCGGCGCACTATCTCGAAACGACTACGACAAATATGTAAAGCCCCACACAACCTCGGTGTTCTCACAATTAGCCGAACGTCACCCTGCTGTTGCTGGCATTCACTACGGAATCGGCTGCGATCATTTGTTGGAATCAATGAACTCAGTCGGCAACGCAATCATTGGTCTCGACTGGAGAACTTCAATTCGTAACGCACGTACTCGCCTTGGCGCAGACACTGTTGTGCAAGGAAACCTTGACCCTGCTCTTGTACTGGCAGGTTCTTCCATCGCACTTTCAGGTGCAGAAGCAGTGCTTGCAGACAATGCAGGACACGCTGGCCACATCTTCAACCTCGGCCACGGGGTTCAACCCGATACAGACCCCAGTGTTCTCACGGACATTGTGGCCTACGTTCATGAAAAGACAACAAAATGAGTAACTCCTCTCGCACCGCAGTGTTGTTGATGGCGTACGGTACGCCACGCACTAAAGAAGAAATCTTGCCGTACTACACAGACATTCGACGTGGGCGCGCACCGACTGACGAACAACTGAACGATCTCATCGCGCGATACGAAGCTATTGGTGGCTTATCCCCGTTGAAGCAACTCACAGAAGCGCAACGCGATGCTCTTCAAGAACAACTTGACCTCATTAACCCCGATCACTATCAAGTTTTTCTCGGCCTGAAACACGCAACGCCATTCATTGAAGAATCTGTTGCGGAAGTTGCAGCTCTTGGTTTCACACGCATTATTTGCCTAGTGCTCGCACCGCACTATTCAACATATTCAATTGGTCAGTACACAGACCGTGTACGTGCAGCCGCTGCACCCCACAATATTGAAGTTCGTGCTGTTGAAACGTGGGCACGCGAAGATGCATTCATTGATTTCTTGGCTTCAGATCTTCGGACAAAGTTGTCACAGATGCCGGAACGCACAAAAGTATTGTTCACAGCACACTCGTTGCCACAACGAATCATTGACGCTGGTGATCCGTATCCGGAAGAACTTCGCGCAACTGCAGAACTAGTTGCAAGTAAGGCAGAACTAACGCGTTGGTCGCAATGGTCTATTGCGTGGCAATCAGCAGGACGCACACCTGAACCGTGGATTGGTCCAGACATCCTTGCTGTCATTGACCAGATGGCAACAATGCGTGATACCGATGAATCTGTTGATGGCATTGTGGTTTGTGCGTGTGGTTTCGTTGCAGACCACCTTGAAGTTCTTTACGACCTTGATCTTGAAGCATCTCAACGAGCAGCTTCATACGGCATGGCATTTGCTCGCACTGCGTGCGTCAATAGTGACTCATTGGTCATGGCTGCGCTTGCTCGTAGACTCATCACTGCATGAGTGAACCCCGTCAAGTAGTCGTCATCGGTGCAGGTGTAGCGGGGTTAACTAGCGCGCTTACCGTCCTTACTAATTCGTCTGAGCCGGTCAACGTAACGGTGCTCGAAGCAGAGTCAACTGTTGGTGGTCGAATTCGCACTACACAATTTGCCGGACTTTCTATTGATGAAGGTCCCGATGCATTTCTTGCGCGTGTCCCATGGGCAACGCAACTTGCAGCCGAATTGGGACTCGGCGCATCAATGACATCGCCAACTGATGCACATGCATCTATTTGGCACAACGGTATGCACAACATTCCTGGTGATCTCATGCTTGGTGTGCCTGCAAAAGTTCGTGCATTCGCAACCTCTGGTCTTATCTCTCCTCTCGGCAAATTGCGCGCTGCCATTGAACCTTTGTTGCCCGCCACTACTGATACTGACTCAATTGGCGAATACGTACGTAGCCGCTTCGGAAACCAAATTCATGAACGACTTGTAGATCCACTTATCGGAAGTATCTACGCAACAGACTCTGACCACTTTTCCATGGCTGCCGTGCCGCAAGTCGCAGCACTCACCGCGAGTCGCAGCATGTTGTTTGCTGCTGGTCGCGCACGTGCTGCAGCAACTAAATCTCCTGCAGGCCCGATTTTTTCAACCCCTACACGTGGGCTTGGTGCTCTCATTGAATTATTGACCCAACGAGTGACAGCACTTGGCGGGCGCATTGTGACTGGTGAAAGCGTTTCGACTATCGAGAAGGTCAACACGGGATACACAATCATTACTTCACGTGGTCAACACTTTGCTGACGCGATAGTCGTTGCATCGCCGGCAAAACCAAGTTCGCACTTCATTCGTCCGCTCGATTCTCGCGCAGCCGATCTACTTGGACAATGGTCTCATGCATCAGTAGTGCTGATCACGATGGCGATTCCTGCAGCACAATGGCCAGCACGTCTCAAAGGAAGCGGATACTTGGTACCAAAACCTGATCAACGATGGGTGTCTGCTGCATCATTTGGTTCAAACAAGTGGGCCCATTGGCGCCCCGACGATGGTTCCATGATTCTTCGGGTGTCATTGGGTCGCGACGGTCTTGAAGTGCTGCATTTCGACAATGACAAACTCATCAACCTTGCGCTTGCCGATATGAAACTCCATCTCGGAGTTGATATGACTCCATCAGAGATTCGGGTTAGCCGTTGGGCAGAATCGTTCCCGCAATACAGGCCCAATCATTTTGCGCGCCTTGCAGAACTGGAGCACTCGCTCGGTACCGCTGCTCCTGGCATAGTCTTTGCTGGTGCTAGTTACAGAGGTATCGGAATCCCCGCTTGCGTGCAACAAGCACGTAGCGCAGGTGAAGCCACTCTCGCTCACCTTGCCGCGCTTCATTCATAAGCTCGCCGCGTTATTCCTTGTTTCACTGGTATCTCTGACTGCAGTTGTTCCTACGTCTTCAGTCAACGCAACTTCGCTGAATAATGCAAAGACATACAAACGAGTGGGAACTCTTTCTATTTCCAAACTGAAGGTGACTTCACCTATCTATTTGGGAGTAACCGATGATGTTTTTAACAGAGGTGTTGGCCACTGGCCAGGTACTGCAAAACCGGGGGCACGCGGGAATCTTGTGCTTGGCGGTCACCGAACATCTGCGAAACGTGAGTTTGCCGATATTGATCGCCTACGCGGAGGTGACATCATCTCAATTTCTGTAGGTACCAAAACCCATAGATACGTTGTCACCGGACACATGATTGTGAAACCAACTTCCGTGTGGATCACAGAACAAACGAGAAGTGCGACTCTGACAATATTTTCTTGTCATCCAAAAGGGAAAATAACGTCTCGCTACGTTGTGCGCGCAGTGTTACAGACATGATCCGTCGTTCCTTTGTTCCAATTCTTTCGGGTTTGCTCGTTGCAGCATCAATGCCCCCTTGGGGTTGGTGGCCACTTGCCTTCGTAGGAATCGCGATGTACGGCTCAGACGCTGTTAAACGACGAGACAAATCGTTCTCGCCCGGGTTTCTCTTTGCTGCTGCATGGTTCTTGCCGTCGATGGCGTGGATGTGGTTTCTGACTGCGCCGGGATACATCGCTGCAATTCTTATTTTTTGCGTGATGCACGGAACTGCCAGTTTCATCGCAGCCAAACTGGCGACTAATGACGGCTCCCATAGATCTGCGTTAATCGTCTGTCATTCGCTTGCAGAAGTTGTGCGATTGTCGTTTCCGTTCGGTGGTGTACCACTTGCCACTCTCGCTATCGGACAAGTTTCTGGCCCACTTGCGGCACTTACACCTCTCATGGGTGTCATTGGCATCACCACTGCAACGTTGTATCTCGCACTGACTCATCGCCGATTCCGTGCAATCTTTATTGTCGGACTATTAGTGTTCGTGGGAAATACCTGGAATAACACTCAGTCCACCGGACGCACTTTGAATCTTTCCATTGTTCAAGGCGGTGGAGAACAGGGCACGCATGCGGTTGACACAAACCCACGCGATGTTTTTGATGTTCATATGGTTGCAACAAAGAGACTTCAACCTAACTCTCAACGCGATGCAGTGATCTGGCCAGAGAATGCCATCAGCATTACAAACAAAGGATTGTTTATAGACAGCTCTGAGTACGCGGAAATTACCGGAGAGGCACGACGCTTGAACGTGCCGTTTGTTGTCGGTATTACCGAAGATGCAGGTGAAGGTCAATTTACGAATGCGCAAGTTGTCGTCAACCCAGATGGATCAATAACTGGTCGCTACGACAAAGTACGTCGAGTTCCGTTTGGTGAATACATGCCATTGCGTTCACTGTTGAAAGCACTTGGGGCACCAACGGATTTGGTACCGCGAGATGCGCGCGCCGGAACTTCGCGTGGCTGGCTTGATGTCGCAGACACGCGTGCAAGTGTTGCAATTTCGTGGGAAGTGTTTTTCGGTGGACGCGTGAATGAAGGAATAGCCGACGGGGCAACCTTCATCATTAATCCGACTAATGGTTCGAGTTACACATGGACAATTTTGCAGACACAACAGATTGCGGCCTCACGCTTGCGAGCTCTAGAACAAGGGCGTGATGTTGTACAGATTTCTCCCACTGGTTTTAGCGCGTTTATTGATTCATTCGGAGTCGTTCACGAACGCACGTCGATAAGTGAACAACAAGTAGTCGAGCGCTCTATTCAGCTTCGATCAGGCCGCACCTTGTACTCGCGTATGGGGAATGCGGTCTATATCTGGGCCGTATTGATTCCCTTTGCCTGGCTTGCCAGACGCCGTGCCAGAGCCAATCGGATTGGTGCCAGTTAGCCTCTACTGCCTATGTCAGGCACCTACGACCCCAATGGCCCGTTGCGTGTTGCATACCTCACGTATCGCGGGAAACCACATGTTGGCGGACAAGGCGTCTACACACGTCACCTTACGAAGGCACTCGCTGATCTAGGACACACTGTTGAAGTTTTCGGCGGACAGCCATACCCAGTTCTTGATGATCGCATCACGATGCACAAACTTCCAAGCCTCGACATTTTCAATGACACGTATCCGGGCCGCGTGCCCGCATATTGGGAAATCAAGACGTGGCCTGATGTTGTAGAGACCGCTCGTTTCATGACAGGTCAATTCTCAGAACCACTTGCATTCTCAAAGCGTGCGCTTCGCACACTGACTCCACGTGTGAACGACTTCGATCTAGTGCATGACAACCAGTGCCTCGGTTGGGACATCTTGAAGATTGAAAAGTTGATTCCAACAATCGTTACCTTGCACCACCCCATCACGAAGGATCGTGAATTGGAAATGAGTCATGCCCCAAGTCGCTGGAAGCGTCGCTCTGTTGGTCGCTGGTATTCATTTGTTGACATGCAAGGAAAAGTTGCAAGCAAGATGCCACGCATTGTTGTGGTTAGCGAAAACAGCATCACTGACATCAACAAAGACATGGGAGTGTCACGCGACCGCATGCGTCTCGTTCCTGTCGGAGTTGATCCCGATCTTTTCAAGCCACAACCACACATTGCGCGCCAACCAGGCCGCCTCATCACCACTGCGTCAGCTGACGTTGCACTCAAGGGTTTGTCCTACTTGCTTGAAGCAATGGCGGTCTTGCGCAAAGATCGCGATATTCGTCTCACCATTATTGGTAAGCCTCGTCCAGGCCACAGCATGGACCTTATTGATTCGCTCGGGCTTCGCCCACACATTGACTTCGTTTCTGGCGTCACAGATGAACGCATCGTTGAGTTGTACGCCGAAGCTGAACTAGCTGTTGTGCCAAGCCTGTATGAGGGTTTCAGCCTTCCCGCAATTGAAGCTATGAGCACAGGCATTTGCCTTGTTGCAACAGATGGCGGCGCATTGCCTGAAGTCACCGGAACTCACAACGAGACTGTGTTGCAATGTCCTGCTGCAAATTCAGAAGCACTCGCAGCAGTTATCGCTACTGGTCTCGACAGCGCCGAACTACGAGCCCGAATTGGTGAAGCAGGTCGTCAACGAGTCATTTCACGTTGGACATGGAAACACTGTGCCGAACTTACAGTTGAGCAATACCGCGAAGTGCTCGACATGCCCCATAATCGCGTCAAACTAGAAAAGCGTCGCTGACATGTTGACAATTCGTTTTAACCGCCTCGGTCTTCGTCCAGGTGACAAGTTTCTTGATGCCGGAGCCGGCTTTGGTCGTCACGCATTCGAAGCAGCACGTCAAGGTGCCACCGTGTTCGCTCTTGATTACGCCACAGACGAAGTTGTGATGACTCGCAATACTTTTGGCGCAATGCTTGAGGCGAAAGAAATCACCGATAAGGCATACGGCGGAGTACTTCGTGGTGATGCCACAAAGCTCCCTTTCGAGGACAACACCTTTGATTGTGTTGTCACATCTGAAGTTCTTGAACATATCCAAGATGACGTCACTGTTCTTTCAGAACTTCATCGCGTTTTGAAGCCAGGCGGTTCACTTGGTGTCACTGTCCCCTCGTGGTGGCCAGAGAAGATCAACTGGATGTTGTCTGACGAATACCACGCCCCAAAGAGCGTCGGTGGCCATGTTCGTATCTATTCAGCAACCGAGCTGAAAGCAAAACTTCGTTCTGCTGGGCTTGAAGTAATTGACAGCCACCACGCACATGCTTTGCACTCACCCTATTGGTGGTTGAAGTGTGCAGTTGGTCCTCGCAATAACGATCATTCGTTGGTGAAGAAGTACCGCGAATTCCTCGAATGGGACATCATGACTCAGCCGCGCTCCATGCAAGTTGCCGAGCGTGCACTCAGCCCCCTCATGGGCAAAAGTTTTGTTGTGTACTCGCGTAAGCCACTTACCGTCGGAGCATCAGTATGACCGCACGTTCCATGCCTCATCTTCCAGGAATTCTCACCACTGCTGACCTTGCGCGTACTGCAGATTCAATTCAGGCATTGCAATTATCAAATGGAATGATTCCCTGGTATCCGAACGGTCACTGCGACCCATGGAACCATGTTGAAACTGCAATGGCCCTAAACGTCATGGGTCGTGACGACGCAGCTCTTTCTGCATACAAGTGGCTCGCTGACATTCAGCATGAAGATGGTTCGTGGTTCAACTACTACATGCCAAACGGAACTATTGAAGATGCCAAGCTAGACACCAACGTCACTGCATACATTGCAGTTGGCGTATGGACTCATTGGCTCTGCACGCGCGACCTTGCTGCTGTTTCTGAATTGTGGCCAACTGTTCGCAAGGCGCTCTCCTGGGTGCTTTCGATGCGCCGCGAGAATGGTTCAATCATCTGGGCACGCGAAACTGATTCGAAGCCATGGGACTACGCACTACTTACTGGTTCTTCCAGCATTCGCCATGCACTTCATTGTGGTGCTGCAATCGGTGATCTTCTTGGTGATTCACAACCCGAGTGGACAGCAGCTGCAGATGCAATTGATCATCTCATCGCAAAAGATCTTGGCGCATTTGAGCCGAAGGCTCGGTGGGCAATGGACTGGTACTACCCCGTACTCACCGGTGCAATGACTGGAGCTCGCGCAAAAGCCCGCCTCGCTGAAGGATGGGATCGTTTTGTTCTTGACGATCGTGGTGTGCGTTGTGTTGATGACGAACAGTGGGTCACTGCAGCAGAAACAAGTGAATGCGCCATTGCACATTGCGCAGCGGGCGACCGAGATATCGCTCGTGAACTCATTTTGTGGACTATGCCACATCGTCGTGAAGATGGTGCATATTGGACCGGCATTGTGTATCCGGCTGAACCAGAAAAGACAATCGTGCGTTTTCCGGCCGATGAATACAGCGCGTACACCGCTGCTGCAATCATCCTTGCTGCGGATGCAATAAGCGGTGGGTCACCTGCCTCAACCCTTTTCACGCAACCAATGGTGCGCCGTAACGCACACCTAAAAGCTCGCTCGCTTTAGATTCGACGCAACACTCGCAACGAACCTGTTGCGCTGACTTCTTCGAACAATCCGCTTTCGAGTGCAGGAAGATAAATGTTTTCGTATGGTGGCCGTCCACCATCGGCAGGGTTCGGAAACACATCGTGAATTGCAAGCGTTCCGCCTAGCGCAACGCGCGGTGTCCACAATTGATAATCCGATGTTGCAGGCTCAACACCATGTCCGCCGTCAATAAACAAGAACGCAAGAGGTGTTGTCCAATGGCGCGCGATGGTTGGAGAATCACCAACCATGGTGACTACTGAGTCTGCGAGCCCTGCATCAAGAATTGTTGAGCGAAAAAACGGCAAGGTATCCATGCGGCCAGTACGTGAATCAACCAATGATGTGTCATGCCATTCCCATCCCGGTTGATTCTCTTCACTGCCAAAATGATGGTCAACTGCGAACAGCGTCGTACCGGATTCTCGTGCAGCACCACCCAGCCACACAGTTGAACGCCCACAATACGAACCGACTTCCACAAAAGGTGCATTTGGTACTGCTTGTGCTGCAAGCATTGCTGCGCCGTACAAGGCATCACCCTCGTCTTCAGGCATAAATCCTCGAGCAGCTAATGCATGACGGCGAAGTTCTGAATTGAGCGGCGAAATTGACACGATTCGACCCTACTATGGGGTGATGGCTACACCACTTGATGAACTCGTCACATTGCTCGATCTGGAATCAATTGAAGTCAACTTGTTTCGTGGAGTCTCCCCTGTCGAGAATCGTGTGCGCGTATTTGGCGGGCAAGTTGCTGGCCAATCATTAGTAGCTGCTTCTCGCACAGTCGATGAAAATGCACGACATGTTCATTCGCTTCATGCCTACTTCTTGCGCCCTGGTGATCCGGCCGCACCAATTTTGTATCAGGTAGATCGTCTACGTGACGGAAGAAGCTTTACCACTCGACGCGTCGTTGCTATTCAGCACGGTGAAGTCATCTTTAATTTGCAGGCAAGTTTTCATTCATTTGAACCTGGACTTGATTGGCAGATACCAGCCCCACTTGGACTTCCTGACCCGGAAACTCTTCCTGACTTCAAGACACGCATGGAACCGCACAAAGAGCAAATCGGCGATTGGTACGACCATCCACGCCCCATTGACTTGCGCTATCCCGATGGTGAACCAATTAATCGTTCTGGCATTGAATCCTCTGGCCAACGTGTGTGGTTACGCGCAGATGGAACATTGCCCGATGACCCAGTTCTGAATGCTTGCATCGTCACGTACGCAAGTGACATGACCCTTCTCGACACTGCCCTGCTGCCTCACGGCCTTGGTTGGAACGAGGGTGGAATTCAGATGGCAAGTCTTGATCATGCAATGTGGTTTCATCGCCCCTTCCGTGCAGACCAATGGCACTTATACGACCAGCATGCAATCTCAACGTCGAACTCGCGTGGTCTTGCTGGTGGCTCAATCTTTACGCAAGATGGCCACTTGGCAGTCACTGTTGTTCAAGAGGGCCTCATTCGTGTGCGACCTAATGAGTAACAAATGCGGCGTGTTGCTTCGTTAATTGCTGCAGTAATTCTGACGGCCAGTTGTGGACAAACAACCACAACCACATCTACAACATCCACAACATCTGAAAATCTCTCGGGAACTATTTCGTATTCTTCAAGAGACATCGGCACTATGCCAGGGGCTGTTGACCTGATTCAACGTGACAAGTCTGACTCTTTCTTCTATGTGGTTTCACGTTTTGGCACCATTCAACGGTGGCAACCAGACGGAACAATTCTTGACACGGTTCTTGATATCTCAACTGCAACAACATCCGAAGGTGAACGCGGTCTCCTTGGTTTAGCCTTTCGAAAAATTGACACACAATGGGAAGCATTCATCAATTTCACAGATCTCTCTGGTGATTCAGTTATCTCACGATTTGATGTGACCGCAGATGGGCGCTTCGTATCAAGTGCTCGTCCAAGCGGTGTGGAAATCATCAAGATTGCTCAGCCGTATTCAAATCATAATGGTGGGGCTGTCGTAGTTGGCCCAGACAACATGCTGTACATCGGCACTGGTGATGGTGGTAGTTCAAACGATCCGGAAAGACGAGCTCTCAATACAGAAGAATTGCTCGGAAAAATCCTGAGAATTGATCCGAAAAAATCTGGGTACGACATTCCTGCAGACAATCCATTTGTAAACACTCCTAATGCGCGTGCAGAAATCTGGTCCATCGGATTGCGTAACCCCTGGAGGTTCAACTTCGATGTTTTTGGAAACATCTGGATTGCAGATGTTGGACAAAACAAGTGGGAAGAGGTCAATGCCAGCCCCGGAACATCTAAGACACCCGGAGGCAAAGGAAAGAGTTTTGGCTGGAGCGCCTACGAAGGAAATCATGCCTTCAACACCGACGTTGCCTCGCCGGGCGCCCTTGCTCCCATCTTTGAATATGAACACAAAGACGGCGCGTGCTCGATATCTGGCGGGGCCATTGGTACCAATACGACCACTGCCGGCAGAGCTGGTTGGTACTTCTTCGGCGACTATTGCACCGGGACCATGACGGCGATTCTGACTGATGGAACATCAACTGTTGCATCTGAGACCGTGCTGAAGGATTTGGGCAACATCACTGCTGTTCGCAGCACCTTTGATGGCATGTTCGTGATATCCCTTGAGGGGAAAGTGCGCCGAGTTATCTCGACACGCCAAGGTTCTAGCGTCGAGTCCCCATAAACATGCCTCGAAGGGCCTGGTAGTTCTCAATACAGTGCCCTGCGCCAAGCACAACTGCCTCAAGCGGCTGAGGCGACATCTTGACCGGAACTTCGGTTTCACGTTCGATACGGGCTGCGAGCCCTCGCAGCATTCCGCCACCACCGACCAAGTACATGCCACGAGCAAGGAAATCTTGAGCCAATTCGGGTGGAGCTTTTGCAAGACAACGTTTCACAGACAGCACCATTGCTGCAACTGGTTCATCAATTGCGAATCGCACTTCTTCCGCAGTCAATCGAACTGTCTTTGGCAACCCAGTCACTAAGTCACGGCCGCGGATATCTGCGCTGCGGTCTTGTGGTCCTGGTTCAGCTGAACCGATTTGAATTTTGATTTCTTCAGCTGTGCGTTCACCAATCGCAACACCGTGTTCACGTCGCACATAACTTTGAATTGCAGCGTCAATATCAAAACTGCCAACGCGAATTGCTTCAAGCGCAACAACGCCACCCAAACTAATGACAGCAGTTTCAGTTGTGCCACCACCGATGTCAATCACCATGTTGCCAACTGGTTCATCAATAGGAAGGTTGGCACCAATGGCTGCTGCCATCGGTTGTTCAATCAATTGAGCATCAGATGCACCCGCACGACGTGTGGCATCAGTGACCGCACGACGTTCCACTTCTGTAATTGCAGACGGAACACAGATAACAACTTTGGGGCGGGTAAACCGAGAAACACCAACACGCTGCAACAGCAAACGAATCATTCGTTCAGTGATGTCAAAGTCTGTGATTGCACCACCGCGCAACGGGCGAACAGCAACGATGTAACTAGGGGTGCGACCAATCATGTCCCATGCGTCGTGACCAGTGGCCAAAACCTCGCCAGATTGGCGATTTACCGCAATAACTGAAGGCTCATTGAGCACAATGCCCTTGCCCTTCATGTACACCAATGTGTTGGCAGTACCGAGGTCAATTGCGAGGTCACGAGCCATGGTTAGGTCCTTCTATGGAAATACGAGAGGTGCTCATTGATTGCGCCGGTCTTCTTGGTTGTTGCGATGCACTGACGACTGTCTCGCTTCGGGAGACAGTGCATCAATGTGTCGACGGAAGTTTGCAATACCGTCATCAATACGCACATTGCGATTATCAAGATAAATCAGCACAAGCAATGTTGCGCCAGACACGATTGCTATGAAAGAGAAAAGAGCAGTGAAAAAGGAAAGACCAATCATGATGGGTTGCTCGTCACTTGTTGTGGTGAAGTGATGTTGTGGGCACCAGTTCCCCAATCAGAACCGCCATCCCAATTTTCTTTCTTCCATATTGGAGCTGACTCTTTCAACGCATCAATAAGAAACCGTGCAGCATCAAACGCAACGGGGCGATGTGCCGATGACACGGCAACAACAACTGATGATTCCCCCAATGACAATTCTCCGGTGCGATGCAATATTGCAATTCTCCGGGCATCAGCAAAACGAACTCGCGCTTCATTAGCAATCTTTGCAAACGATGGGATCACCGCATCTTCGTATGCCTCGTATTCAAGCGAGGTGACATCTGTACGGCCATCAGCATGGTCTCGCACTGTGCCGGAAAACAGAACCACGGCGCCACAGTCTGGCCGCACTGCCCACTGATAGATGTCGCCGATGGGAAGTTCTGAGGCGGTCAATTCGAACCACTCTTCTCCGAGCAACGGTGCAGGCATGGGTCAATCGTACTCTCACAGCACTGGGTAGGACTTGCGATGGCGCCAACACTTGAGCACCTATCGCGATTAGTGTCTGACACTTGTGAGTGCCGACGAATTTGAGAACCAAGATCAGGCACCGGTGCCCGCATACGAACGTACGTGGCGCCACCCAGCCGAGATGGCAGATGCTGTTCGTACAGACTTCTTAACAACGCCTCCAAGAATCAGTCGGCGCCTGACTGCTTTTGCGGCGGGGCTCAGCTTGGTTGCTTCGGGTGCAGTTCTCGCCATCGCCATTCCAAAGGGCATCTCGTCATACCGAGAAGAAATAGAGGCCGTGTTTCAAGTGTCACCAAGCAGCACCGTGTCGCTAGTCAAGAACTACTCGCCAAAGGAGATGACTGTCATCAAAAGCAATGCAGGCACAACGTCGGCATTGTCGCTTGGAAACGGCGTCTGGATTACAGCCATTGACAACATCGCCCTAGCAACGTCTCTATGGGTCACGTCTGAGAATGGACGAAGTTCACCAGTCAAAATCGTCGCGACAGATCCTTCCACCGGACTCGCTCTCGTTCATTGCAAGGAAAAATCAGCGTGGGGACCTGCACCAGATCTGAGTCACCTAATTGACCCCACCCAAATCTCAGATCTTTCGCAGTATCAAGTTGTTGACACCGCCAGATCAGTTTCGTTTGTTCCCGAGCCCAGTTTGTTGACTAACAGAGATTCAACTGATCTTCCCATCAATTCGACTGACATCATTCATGGGCTTGCAACTGTTCGTAATTCTCAAGGCCAACTGGTAGGAATTGTGGTCCGGCGTAGTCACTCTGCATGGATATTGAACAAGGCCTCAATAGTCAGCATGATTCGCTCTCTGTTACTACAACCCTGACGATGTATCCCACGTCGCTCCTCCTATCATGAGGGCATGGCCGACGGCGACATGAATGCTTCAAATCCTTTCGGCGGTATCCCCTTCTTTAACGACATGATGCGGGCAATGGCCGGTCAAGGGCCACTCAATTGGGACCTCGCGCAACAGTTCGCACAACTTGGCGCTGTCGGTGATTCACCAGACCCAGAACCAAATACAGCTACGCGCCTAGCGTTCAATTCGCTTGCAGACATTGCCGATATGCATGTTCGGGCGATCACATCTCTCTCCACCGGATCAAACGACACACATACCGAAATTCTGACAACAACGCGAGCACGGTGGGCGCATCGCACCTTGACAGACCTACGGCCGTTGTTCACAAACCTTGCTACAGCGCTTCAGTCACACAACACAGACGGTGATGTTCCTGATGACCCGATGTCAGCGATGATGGCCAACCTTTCCACCATGATGGCCCCTGCCATGATGGGGATGTCTGTCGGCTCAATGATCGGCGCGCTTGCTAGCCATGCTCTCGGGCAATATGAAATTCCGCTGGCACGCCCACACACATCGGAAATTCTCATCGTTGCGTCGTCTGTTGATGCGTTCGCAACTGAATGGGAAATTCCTACGGATGACTTACGCATGTGGGTCCTCATTCACGAGCTCGCATCACATGCAGTTCTTGCTGCACCAGCAATCGCAGAAGGACTCACCACTTTGGTGCAGGCACATGTCTCTGCTTTTCGACCAAACCCTGATGCTTTAATGTCGTCTCTCACAGATCTTGACCCATCCGATACTGATGCGATGGCTGCAGTACAAAACTTGTTCTCCAACCCAATGGTCATGATGGGCGCCTCACGCACGGCTGAACAAGAAGCACTAGCCCCAGTTCTTGATGCTCACGTGGCTGCAATTTCTGGTTATATCGATTATGTCGTTGATGCTGTCAGTGCACGTCTTTTGGGTGGTGCGTCACCAATTGCAGAAGCAGTCCGTCGGCGTCGAGTGCAGAACGGCACAAACTCTCATCTTGTGGAACAACTTCTTGGAATCTCTCAGACACGTTCTCAACAACAACGAGGCCGAGCGTTTGTTAATGGGATAATCGAGCGAGATGGCGCGGCATTGCTGCCATCTCTTGTCACAGCGCCAGGAAACCTACCGACGCCTAGCGAGATCGACGCCCCCGGGCTGTGGCTCGCCCGACTGGAAATCCAATAGTCGTTCCGCGCATTCGCACGTACATCACTGCTCCAGCAAGACCAACAACACCGACCACCGCAAATCCCACCCATCCGGCGGGCGCAAATATTACGGGCACTAGCCCGCCAGCAACCCACGCCATTTGGTTCTGAGTCTCAAAGCGTGAAAAAGCACGTCCCCTGTTTGCATCTGGCGCACCGCTTTGCACTGTGGCCTCAAAGGCGAGTCGTCCAATTGCAGCAGCCGCGTTAACAACGGCTGCCAACAAAATTCCGCCAGTAATGCGTCCGTACCATGCGGTACCAACGCCGACTATTCCGACAGAAATAAGAGCGAACAGAAGCATTGTCTCAACACGCATTTTTTTTCGTAAAGACGGTCCAGCAAAGTTTGCACCCAGCGTCGCAAGTCCAGACAAACCAATCGCCAATCCGAACCATGCAGTGCCGGCTATTTCACGACGCAACCAGAAAGCCAAATGAAAGAACATGAATCCGACTATCCCACGCAAGACTCGCATTGCATTTGCTGCTGCTACAACGCTGTCAGAATGCAGTTCTTCTGTTTCTAAGGCATCTGCTGGAGTTGCAGCAACCACACTTTTTGGTAAGCGATTGGCATTTAGTGCAGCTGCAAGAAATGCAAGAACACCGAAGCCAAGAGCAGCTTGAGAACTAAGCAACTGTAAAAGCCCAATAGGCACGACGACGACAAAACCAGTAATGCCCGCTATCTGGCCCAGTTTGCTGTTTGCCGTCACCAAACCATCAGGATCAGGAATCGTGGTTGGTACTAACGAAGATTTTGCAATTGAATATGTTTTTGCAAGAACAAGTGATGCAAACGCCAATGGGAAAAGAGCAAGCGAATCAAGTGATTGCATCATGCCAATCAGCACAAGCGCACGCAGAATGGCAACCATCAACACCACCATGCGTTGCCCACCGCGCATACGGTCAACGAGAGGGCCGACAAACGGCGCCACAATGGCGAACGGCGCCATGCTGACGGCAAGAAACAACATGACTTTGGTACGAGCCGCATCAGGGCTGATCGATAAAAAGAGCGAGTCAGCTAGCGCTACAGTCATGGCCGTCTCGCCTGCCACCATGAGCGAATGAGTACGCGACAACCTCTGAAAAGCAGTGACTGGCGGCAAGCCTCCGTTCTCTAGAGGTTCTGTTTTACGCCGCGTGACCACGCAGCGATACTACGCCGTACGTTGTTTGTCGTACTTGTATCCAAGACCACGAATGGTGACAATGCGCGTGGGGTTGGCCGGATCATCTTCAATTTTTGAACGTAAACGCTTCACATGGACATCAAGGGTCTTCGTGTCACCCACATAGTCACTGCCCCATACACGGTCAATCAGAGTTTCACGGGGCAACACTCGCCCCGCATTAGCGAGCAAGATATGTAGTAGTTCAAATTCCTTCAGAGGTAACGCTTGAGCTTCTCCGCGAATGATTACTTCATGTTGATCGGGGTCAAGCGCCACATCGCCGACTTCGATTGAAGCTCCGGAAAGTTCGCCACCGCGATCATTTGGCACGCGACGCATCACTGCGCGCATACGTGCTGTTAATTCACGAAGACGATACGGCTTTGTTACGTAATCATCTGCCCCGACTTCAAGACCAACAACGGTGTCGATCTCGGCGCCCTTTGCCGTAACCATGATGATGGGTGTTGTGGTCTTCTTGCGCAATTGGCGACATACATCAATGCCAGACATTTTTGGCAACATGACATCAAGCAGAACGAGATCTGGCTGAACAAGATCGAACATTTCAAGAGCCTGCAAACCATCACGTGCAACCTCGACGCGGAATCCTTCGCGCTTTAAACCGACCTGCAACGCCTCAATGAATGACTCTTCGTCTTCTACTACCAACACCGTTGGTATACCTGTTGCTGTCTTTGAGTTCACCATGCCCTCCCATAGTGGCTCATACTGACCTCAAAACACGAGGTATCTGAAGGATAAACGTCGAACCTTCACCTTCCCGAGACCGTACGTTCACCTCCCCGCCATGATTGGTGGCCACATGGCGCACAATGGAGAGCCCAAGGCCTGTGCCCCCGGTGGCTCTGTTTCGTGCTCTATCGACCCGATAGAAGCGTTCAAAAATGCGATCAATGCTGTCAGCAGGAATTCCGATACCCCTATCTTCCACTTCTACAGACACGGTGTCATCAGTGGTGATAACTCGAACATCAACCTGATGGGTTTGATCGCTGTACTTCACTGCGTTCTCCACCAGGTTTGCAACAGCTGATACCAACTGAAAGAAGTCACCAGAAACCATTCCAATGCCTTTTTCAGATGTCAGCAACACTGGCACACCTTTACGCATTGCAATAGGACTCACACGCTCCACAGCCTCAGCCGCTACCTCTGCCATGTCGATATCGACTGTCAGCATTTCGCCACCCAGTTCAATTCGGGATAGTTCAAGTAGATCATCAATTGTGCGTGACATACGTTGAGCTTCAATCACCATGCGGCCAGTAAGGCGCAAAACCAATTCATCATCGGTCTCGCCTTCAATAGTCTCTGCCAATACCGATATTGCACCAATCGGAGTTTTCAGTTCATGGCTGACGTTTGCAACAAAATCCGTACGGACTTGGTCAATGCGCCACCTCTCAGTGACATCATCCATAATCGCAATTGCACCACCATCTGTCAGAGGAATTGCACGTACTTCAATCACTCGTTGCGGTGGCCCAGCCAAATGAATCTGCTCACGACTTTCAAGTCCTCGCAATGCCAATACAAGTAATCTCTCAGCAGCAGCTTCAACTAGAACGTCTGCATGGCGAGCACCTGCGATTGACATCGCAACGGTATTGCGAAAACGCTCTTGCCCATCTGGAAGAAGCACAACGACGCCCATGGGAAGCGCATCAAGTAGTACCTTGATTTCTTCTTCTGAATCCGAATCTGGCACTACTTCTTCGGCAGCCACAACAGGAACATGTGAAATCTGAGGCGTGCGAGTGCGGTCGCGAATGAAAAAACCGACAGCTATTCCACTAACGATGCCGACAATCAACCACCACATATCGATGCCGAGCTAGCGGATCTAACTTTCTTTGGGGGTGATGAAAGGAATTCCGTCGGTGTCATCGTCGCCAGATTTTTGGCGAAAGCGAGCTGCACCTTTATGTTCGGGCAACCAACCGGTTACCAAGTACCGCACGCGCTCACCAATGTTGACTGCGTGGTCGCCAATGCGTTCGTAGAAGCGGGCTACAACAGCTAGCTGAATTGCAACCTGGAGGTCAATTGAGTTTTCCGAATGGCTTTCAAGAATCGCCTGAACGAATTCGCGCTGCAAACTGTCGAGATACGAGTCCATGTCATCAATGGCAGCTGCTTTAGCCGCATCATTTTCTTCAAAAGATTCAAGAGCTGATTCCCACAGCTGTTCTGCCTGCTCACCCATGCGCGCAATCAACCCACGCAGGCGGGGATCAAGTTCGTGGCCATAGATACGTCGTGCCGCTTTGCAAATATTGACCGCAAGATCTGCAGACCGTTCTATTTCGGCGATCATCTTTACAACTGACACAACCTGGCGAAGGTCGCCGGCTACCGGAGCCTGTAATGCGAGAATTTGATAACAACGTTCCTCGAGTTCCAACGAGAGCGAATCAATCTCATCGTCAAATTGGATTAGGGCATCAGCACCATCCAAATCTCCATTAAGAATCACTGCTGTAGCACGAGGGATTGCTTCGATAACGGAGGCGGCCAAACGTACTAATTCAGTTCGGACGTCATCAAGTTGCTGGTGAAAACCTTTACGTAGCTCGTCCATGATTCCTCCTAAGAAAAAAGTTATATAAGTGTCTCCACGATAGGAAATAACGCGTGAACAATAGTCTGTCATATTGTGAACGAAAAGTGAACTTGTTGTACCTGATTACAGGGAAACAGTGATATCGGGTACACCCAGTTTCAACTGTGATTCCGAGTCCCTTTGGTGAATTCGATACTGAGCATCATTAACTGGCACATAGTCGACAGGTCCGACACGACGCCAATTTCCTTCACGATTCATTTCGAATGCCACAACGTCATCTGCAAAAAGAGTGGAAAAGACTTCTTCAATCCATGCACGATGTTTCGGATGTTCAACAGGAATGAGCACTTCAACTCGCTTGTCAAGATTGCGTGGCATCAAGTCTGCTGAGCCGATGTAATACACGGGCTCATTGTTTTGACCACCATGCCCAAAGTGATACATACGAGAATGCTCAAGATACCTGCCCAGAACCGACCTAATTCGGACATTCTTTTCGTGATCTGAACTTGGTCGCATGCAACAAATACCACGAACAATGAGATCGATACGAACACCCGCTTCACTTGCTTGATACAGCAGTTCAATCATTTCAGCATCAGCAAGGCCATTGATCTTGATGACCATGTGCCCTTCTGAACCAAACGTAATTTCGTTCTTGATGAGGTCAATCATCTTGTTACGCAGATAACGAGGAGCCACGATGAGGCGCTTGTAATCATGATCGCGATCAAAGCCAGTCAACGAATTAAACAGGTGCGAAACATCATCACCAATGCTCTCGTCGCACGTGAAGAGGCCGATGTCTTCGTATGTACGAGCAGTCTTTGAGTTGTAGTTACCAGTACCGACATGTACATATCGACGCAGTCCGGATTCTTCCTGGCGAACCACCAATACGCACTTGCAGTGTGTCTTTAACCCAACAACGCCGTACACCACATGGACTCCGGCGCGCTCAAGTTCTTTAGCCCAAGTGACATTCACTGCTTCATCAAATCGAGCTGTCAATTCAATAAGCGCGACTACCTGTTTCCCTAGTTCAGCAGCCTTGATAAGACTGCGCGCAATGGGCGAATCTCCGGATGTGCGGTACAAAGTGATTTTGATTCCTTGCACGCGAGGATCATTGGCAGCTTGCTCAAGAAACTCTTCAGTAGAAGAAGAAAACGATTCATATGGGTGGTGCACCAAAAGGTCACGTTGACGCAACACGCTAAACATTGACTGATCGTTGCCATCTGCGGCAGCTAGGCGACCTGCAGTGACAGAACGCCACGGAGTGTCTTTCAGCGTTGGTTCGTCCAGCCCGTGTAATTCCCATAAGCAAGATAAAGCAAGTGGGGCTGTATGAAATGAAACATCAGTTCTTTCTAGATCAAGTTCTTCCAACAACATGTCAAGAACATCTGGGTTGATGTGGTGATCAACTTCAAGCCGAACGGCCCGACCAAAACGTCGGCGACGCAATTCCATCTCGACTGCTGCAAGCAGATCATCCGCATCTTCGTCGTCAAGCGTGAGGTCTGCGTTACGTGTAACTCTGAATGCGCTGACGTGGATGATGTCCATTCCGACGAAAAGCTCGGAGATGTATGCCGCAATAACGTCTTCAATCAGTACATATCGACCCTCAGACATTTTGTGAAATCTCTTGAGAAACGTAGGTATTTTGACTCGGGCAAAACGTTGCTCACCCGTGCTCGGATCACGCACCAAGACTCCGAGGCTGATTGCCATGTTTGAGATGTACGGAAATGGGTGTGATGGGTCAACGGCTAGAGGCGTGAGCACCGGAAACAATTGCCGCTCAAAGAACTTCTGCATTCTTTCGCGCTCTTCTTGCGTGAGGTCTTCCCACCGACAAATGACTACACCATGATTTTCAAGTGACGGAAATAGTTCGTTGAGTAGCAGGTTTTCATGTTCGGATACCAAGTAATCAACCCGATGCGCAATTTCGTTTAGCTGACGAGTTGGCGAGAGTCCATCGGAGGATGACGATTGAACACCTGCAGCAACTTGACCCTTCAGTGCCGCAACTCGTACCTGGAAAAACTCATCGAGGTTGGAACAAAAGATGGCACAGAACTTGATGCGCTCAAGCAGTGGCACTGAGGTTTCACGGGCAAGCGAAAGCACACGCTCATTGAAATCAAGCCAGCTCAATTCACGATTGCCAATGAGACGACTCATGAGAGACAAGGGTAGTGAAAGGAGTGTCGCTGAAGCATTCGGCAAACCACAGAGTTCGCCGTATGTTTACCGTGCTGTGGTGTGGGTGTTACCCACGACTTCGAATCAGAACTCGTAGTCAGGGTCACCCATGTCCCATTCAATGGAAATGAGTTCACGCTCGGCATCGCGAACGATGCGAGCCATGTTGCGGCGAAATTGTGGGTCATCACGAGGAAGCAAGACAAGACGGGCAAGAACACGCGAACGGAATTCATCGATGATTGTCTGATCGCCCCAATCTGAGTAGACCTCCCAGTGAGGAGACACCGCGCCCAGAAAGGCAATGCGGGCGTGGGCTTTCGGAGCCTGAGGAATCTGGATATCTGTCATGGTGTCTCCGGACTGCAATGCGTGGGTTGCGAGTATGAATCAATAGCGAACTGTGAATAGCCTATCGGGGCACTTGCACGACGACTTCTGGGTGTTTTTAGCGTTTTTTGTGGCCTTTTTATGGCGAAGCCTGTGGATAAGTGACATCTTTACCAAACCTTTACTAAAAAAACCGGCCTGCTGGCGCCCCCGTCTGCTTGACTGGATTTGCGGGAACTTCCCGCCATGACTCGGCGTCATAAAGACACCGACCAAGAGCATCTAATACAGATGAAGCGAGGACAGCCATGAAAGTACAACTTCAAGTTACGAGTGCACCAGTCACGAACCTTCCGTTCGACGACTCACCGACATCCTGGATGGGCGAAGGCAACTGCCGCAATTACCCGCCTGCCACCTTTTTTCCCTCAGACGGAGTTGGCGTAGATCGGGCACGTGCAATTTGCAAGGGGTGCCCAGTGAGCAATACGTGTCTTGAATATGCCCTTGCTGAACGCATTGATCATGGCGTGTGGGGCGGTTGCAGCGAGCGCGAGCGTCGCAGAATTTTGAAGAGGCGCCGCGGTATCGCGGTCTGACCTGCTTACTTTGAGTCAGACGAAGAGTCGTCAGACTTGCCTTCGTCCATTGCCTTCTTGAACTCTTTCTGAGCCGAACCGAGGTTCTTGGCAAGTTTTGGCAACTGTGCACCGCCGAACAGCACCAGCACGACAACTAGAACGATAATGAGCTCTGGGCCTTCAAGAAATGAAATCATGTTCCTGACGGTAGCAGGAAGGGGCCCTTCTTTGGTATGCACGAGGGGTGCTCGAATGCGTCATCAACATCAGCGAGGGGCGTA
>JANQYF010000003.1:0-1413 GCA_030729045.1 Ilumatobacteraceae bacterium | reverse complement strand
ATTGAGTGGCGTGTAACTAACCGTTGATTATGACGCGACGGCCATCTTGTGCGCGTTGACGGCGCAAGCGACGACGCTCGCGCTCTGACAAGCCGCCCCAGATTCCGAATTTTTCGCCATTAGCAAGTGCGTACTCGAGGCAATCTCCGCGAACTACGCATCCTTTGCACACTTCTTTTGCTTCGCGGGTGCTTGCACCACGCTCTGGAAAAAACAAATCAGGGTCGACGCCAAGGCAGTTGGCCTGGTCTTGCCAGCCACGTTCTTGGCTTAATGAATCAGAATCTCCGTGCATGCTTTTGCCTCCCAGCTACAGCCATATCCGAGTCCCAAGGGATCTTGGAATGTGGCTTGTAATTACAGCGGTGTAATTGTGGCAAATATTTACACAAAATGCAAATGGGATATGGGAAATCCTCTATGAACAGTCAGCATCTTCCCAATGTGAGGCCCGATGGGTACCTGAATTGGTTAGCGAGCTCGACTGGTTCTGCGGCGATTTTCGAGGAAATCGACCAATACGTAATCGCCCAATGTTTCTGGGGTTGTGAAGAAGGCTCGACCATGATTGACCTGCGCCATTTGCTCGATGAAGTGGCGTAATGGGCCTGTTGCATCAAGCACAAAAGTATTGATGGTGATGTTGTCCTTTGTGCACCGCATTGCTTCGCGCAATGTGGCTTCCACAGTCTCTCGCACCGGCGGATAGTTGAAATACACGTCGCCTGATTGAGTGATATGAGCTGTTGGTTCACCATCAGTGATCATGATAATTTGTTTGGTGCCGGTTTGGCGAGCAAGTAACTGACGAGCCAAGCGAAGACCATGCTGCATGTTGGTTCCGTACGCAAGATCCCAACTGACTTCAGGCAACTGCTCATGGGTCATGATGTGTGCCGTTTCGCTGAAGCCAACGAGGCCCAAATAGTCACGCGGAAACTGCGAACTAATCAATGAATGCAGGGCCATTGCCACTTTCTTGGCCGGAACAAAGTTGCCGCGCATTGGCATTGACATGGAAAGGTCGATCATGAGCACCGTGGAGGAACGCGTGTTGTGTTCTGTGCGCTCAATTTCGAAATCTTCTGGTGACAACTTCACTGGTGTGCCACTGCCGTTGCGTGAAATGGCATTGCGGATTGTGCGCTGAAGATCAAGACGGAATGGGTCACCAAATTCGTAGGGCTTCGAGTCGTAGGTGCGCTCGTGGCCACTGCCGTCGCGAGCAACGCGGTGTTGTCCGAATTTGTCTTTAGAGAGGTTGTTGAACAACTGACGAAGTGCATTGTTGCCAATGGCACGAAGTCCACGTGGAGTGAGTTCCATCTTTCCCTCTTTGAGATTGATGAGCCCCGCGTCTTCAAGCATCTTCGTCATCTCAGCGAGCCGCTCCATGGAGTTAGCGGCCTCTTC
>JANQYF010000002.1 GCA_030729045.1 Ilumatobacteraceae bacterium | reverse complement strand
CGACCATTGTCGAACAATGCGTCAACTGCTTCTTGCAGCATGCGCTTTTCGTTGTTGACGATGATTTCAGGTGCACCAAGATCGAGGAGACGACGCAAACGGTTGTTGCGGTTAATCACACGGCGGTACAAGTCGTTGAGGTCTGACGTAGCAAAACGTCCACCTTCCAACTGAACCATCGGACGAAGGTCTGGAGGGATAACAGGAACAACATCAAGAATCATTGCCTTCGGGCTGTTGACCCGACGACCTGATTCATCACGCTGGTTGAACGATGCAACGATTTTGAGCCGCTTGATTGCCTTCTGCTTGCGCTGTGCAGACAGTGGCTTACCCTTCAGACCATTTTCAATGGCATCGCGAATCTTGATTTCTTCAGAATCGAAGTCGATGGAGTCGATAAGCATCTTGATTGCATCTGCACCAGTTCCACCGGTGAAGTAGTCCTGATAACGATCTTTGATTTCACGCCACAGCGCTTCGTCTTCGATGATTTTGCGAGGGTGCAATGAAGCGAATTCATCCCATGCGCGCTTAACAAGATCCATTTCGTTGTCGAAGCGATCACGAAGTGACTGCTCTTCTTTGTCCATGATCTTCTGACGAGCTTTGATGTCTGACTCTTTCGCGCCATCCTTCTCCATCGCCTTCAATTCAGCCTCTTGCTCTTTGAGCTTGGCCTTCATTGACTTTTCGCGGTCTTTGGTGATCGCTTCACACTCTTCGAGGTAATCCTCTTCGAGTTGCTTGTGATCAGCATGACGCTTGTCAGCATCAACAGTTGAAACTAGGTACGCAGCGAAGTAAATAACCTTTTCGAGTTGCTTTGCCTTCAACTCTTCTTTTGGCTCGAGGCCACCGAGAAGATAGGCAAGCCATGAACGGGTACCGCGGAGGTACCAAATGTGCACGACTGGTGCAGCAAGTTCGATGTGACCCATGCGCTCACGGCGCACTTTTGAACGTGTGACTTCAACGCCACAACGCTCACAGATGATTCCCTTAAAGCGAACACGCTTGTACTTACCGCAGTAGCACTCCCAGTCACGAGTAGGTCCGAAGATCTTTTCGCAAAAGAGTCCGTCCTTTTCAGGACGCAGTGTGCGGTAGTTAATGGTTTCAGGCTTTTTTACTTCGCCTTTAGACCACAAGCGGATTTGTTCTGCAGTTGCCAGCCCAATACGGAGCTGGTCGAACATATTTACGTCGAGCATGGGAGTGTCTTTTCCTTCGAGTCAGTGGATCAGTAGGCGCGCGCCGGGCGGCGGTCACGGTCGTCATCATCAGAGCCACGCTCTGGACGACTGATGTCAATTCCGAGTTCTTCCGCAGTGCGGTAGATCTCATCATCAAATTCGTGCATTTCTATTTCCTTGCCAGCAGTGTCGAGAACTTCGACGTTGAGGCACAAAGACTGCATTTCCTTCATGAGTACCTTGAAGGACTCGGGAATGCCAGGCTCAGGAATGTTGTCACCTTTGACGATCGCTTCATAGACCTTGACGCGACCAAGCACGTCGTCAGACTTAATGGTGAGAAGTTCTTGCAAGCAGTACGCAGCGCCATAGGCCTCGAGTGCCCACACTTCCATTTCTCCGAAGCGCTGGCCACCAAACTGTGCCTTACCACCAAGCGGTTGCTGTGTGATCATGCTGTATGGACCAGTGGAACGGGCATGGATCTTGTCATCGACAAGGTGATGCAGTTTCAAGATGTACATGTAGCCAACGGTGACGTCGTTGTCATAGATCTCACCGGTACGGCCGTTGCGCAATTGCGTTTTACCGTTGCTCTTGATGAGCTTGGCTGGCTTTCCTGATTCGTCGAGCTTCCCATCGGCACGGTCGGCGTTCAGGTGATCAGTAAAGATTTTTTGAATTGTCGGATGTTCTCCGGCTTTATCATCTTCGTCCCACTGAGCACCATCGAAAATTGGTGTTGCAATGAACGTTGCAGGATCTGTTGCTGAACGAGTCTTGTTTTCAGTTCCAAGGCGAGGGTTCTCACCAATGGTGTTTCCGGTCTTTGGATCGGTCCAACCCCAACGTGCTGCGTAACCAAGATGCGCTTCAAGCACCTGACCTACGTTCATTCGGCTTGGAACACCAAGTGGGTTCAAGATGATGTCAACAGATGTTCCGTCATCGAGGTACGGCATGTCTTCAACTGGAAGGATCTTTGAAATAACACCCTTGTTACCGTGACGTCCAGCAAGTTTGTCACCGACAGAGATTTTACGCTTCTGTGCAACGAACACTTGAACAAGTTGGTTTACGCCTGGTGGCAGTTCATCGCCGCGTTCACGAGAGAACACCTTGACATCAATAACTTTTCCGCCCTCACCGTGAGGAACTTTGAGTGATGTGTCGCGAACTTCGCGAGCCTTCTCACCAAAGATTGCGCGCAACAAGCGCTCTTCTGGTGTGAGTTCTGTTTCACCCTTAGGAGTAACTTTTCCGACAAGAACATCGCCAGGGCTGACTTCAGCGCCAATGCGAATGATTCCTTCGTCGTCAAGGTCGCGAACAATTTCGTCTGACAAGTTTGGAATGTCGCGAGAAATTTCTTCAGGTCCGAGCTTTGTGTCACGAGCATCAACTTCATAGTTGTGAATATGGATTGATGTAAGAACATCGTCACGAACGATGCGCTCGCTAAGGATGATGGCGTCCTCGAAGTTGTAGCCCTCCCATGGCATAAGTGCCACGAGCAAGTTTTTACCGAGTGCAAGTTCACCGTCGTCAGTTGATGGACCATCTGCAAGCAGTTGGCCCTTCACAACTTTTTGACCTTCAGTAACACGGATGATTTGGTTGATACAGGTGTCTTGGTTCGAGCGGTTGAACTTCATCAACTTGTGCTCGGTGCCCTTGCTATTTCCTGCGTACTTAACGACAATCATTTCGCCTGAGACTTCAGTGACTTCACCATCATCTACGGCAAGGATGACGTCTGCGCCGTCATGAGCTGCACGCTTTTCAATTCCGGTACCTACGTACGGTGCTTCTGAACGTACCAATGGCACGGCCTGGCGCTGCATGTTTGCACCCATCAAGGCACGGTTTGCGTCGTCATGTTCAAGGAAAGGAATAAGGGCTGTAGCAACAGAAACGATCTGCTTTGGTGAAACGTCGATGAAGTCAACTTCATCTGGTGTTACAGACACGATGTCAGTGGTGGCACCAAAGAAGCTTTCTGCTTCAAGCATCTTGCGCAAGTCATCAAGGCTTGCTGCTTGTGGTGAACGACGGCAGAGAACGCGGGTGCCTTTGAAGGAACCATCTTTCTCAATTGGCGTATTCGCCTGAGCAACGGTGTACTTCTCTTCTTCGTCAGCAGCCATGTACTGGATTTCTTTTGTGACTTTTCCGTTGCGCACGCGCAGGTACGGAGTCTCAATGAAACCAAACTGGTTGATGCGTGCATATGAAGACAACGCACCGATAAGACCAATGTTTGGACCTTCTGGTGTTTCAATTGGGCACATACGACCGTAGTGAGAGAAGTGGACGTCTCGAACTTCGAAGCCAGCGCGCTCGCGTGACAAACCACCAGGTCCGAGCGCTGACAAGCGACGGCGGTGAGTAAGACCCGACAACGGGTTGACTTGGTCCATGAACTGCGACAACTGAGAAGTTCCGAAGAACTCTTTGATTGAAGCAACAACAGGGCGAATGTTGATAAGAGTTTGTGGCGTAATGGCTTCAACGTCTTGCGTTGTCATGCGCTCGCGAACGACGCGCTCCATACGTGACAGACCAATACGAACTTGGTTCTGAATGAGTTCACCAACTGAACGAACACGACGGTTTGCAAAGTGGTCCTGGTCGTCAAGACGGTAGCCAGGCTCTTGCTTTACAAGGTGCAGCATGTATGACACTGCTGCCAATACTTCACACTTTGTAAGAACTTCAGTCTCGTCTGTTGGAAGGTCAAGCTGGTCTGGTGTGAGACCAAACATGCTGGTGAGTTTTGCAACTTCGTCGCCCAACTTACGGTTGATCTTGTAACGGCCAACGCGGCTGAGGTCATAGCGACGATTTTCGAAGAATGCACCTTCGAAGTACACGCGTGCTGATTCAGCAGTCGCTGGCTCGCCTGGGCGGGCGCGCTTGTAAATTTCAAGCAATGCCTCTTCGCGGGTTGGCGCGATGTGGCGCTCTTTTTCCCACTGTCCTTCAAGGAAATCGAAGTACTGAACGAAACGATCGAGGAAACCAGGTGCGCCTGCTTCGTCGTATCCGAGTGCGCGCAACAAAGTAAAGATTCCCATGCGGCGCTTACGTGCAACACGTGTACCTGCTGTTACGTCTTTACCTGGCTTGTGCTCAACGTCGAATTCCAACCACTCACCGCGGTATGGGTGAACGGTTCCCTTGACAAGCTGATGCTTTGACAAGTTACGAAGGCGGTAACGCTCTCCTGGTTCAAAGATGACACCGGGGCTACGGACAAGCTGCGAAACAACGACGCGCTCGGTTCCGTTGATGATGAAAGTTCCCTTGTTGGTCATCTTCGGGAAATCTCCCATGAAGACAACTTGTTCCTTGATTTCACCTGTTGTGCGGTTTGAGAAAACGGCGCGCACGAATACTGGAGTGGAGAAAGTTAATTCCTTCTCGCGGCACTCTTCTTCGGTGAACTTTGGTCCGGGACAAAGATCTTCATCGTTTGGATCAAACTCAAGTTCGAGACGAAGGTCTCCTGAATAATCAGAGATAGGAGAAATGTCGCGGAAAGTTTCTGCGAGTCCTTCTTTCATGAACCACTCAAATGATTCGCGTTGTACCGCAATCAGATCTGGGAGCTCTAAATGCTCAAGTAGATTTGCGAACGAATAGCGCTCATGTGACAAAGAACGAGGGGCCACGATTACTCCTGACAGGCGGGACGAGGAAGCGTCATGACGCACCCATTTCGGCTGATGCACTGATTTTGGGCAATGCGAAAGCAGAAGGAGTGAGACACGACAGGGAAGTACGCTATCGCCGTTTTCCGTGCTTAGGGTGGGGAAAATTGACCTCCCGCCCGGAAGATCGCTCTCGCTGACGGGCAAGGTACGCCCCTTCGGGGTCAGTGTCAAGCACCCCCGACCATTTTCTTACGCTTCTGACCCCAGAAATGCCAGTTCCCCGCCACCCAAATGGGCAACGGGGAACTGAAACGACCGAAGTCTGTAAGCTGCGCGGCTTGCCGCGCAACGATTTAGCGGAGTTCGACGGTTGCGCCGGCCTCGACAAGCTTGGCCTTTGCCTTCTCGGCATCGTCCTTGCTGACTTTTTCGAGGACTGGCTTTGGTGCTGCGTCCACGAGGTCTTTTGCCTCTTTGAGGCCAAGGCTCGTGATTTCACGCACTGCCTTGATGACCTGAATCTTTTGTGCTCCACCCTCGGTGAGAATGACGTCAAATTCGTCCTTCTCATCTTCGGCTGCACCAGCGGCTGCGCCGCCACCGGCTGCCATAACAGCTACTGGAGCTGATGCGGATACACCGAACTTCTCTTCGAATGCGTCGAGAAGTTCTTTCAATTCAATAACGGTCAGTCCTGCGATTGCTTCGAGGATCTCTTCCTTGTTCAGAGCCATGTTGCTCTCTCCTTGTTGTAAACCCGATAGTTCGGGGTTGGGTAATAAATGGTGGGATATGAAATGCCAGCACGAAGCTGGCTAAAGGACCGGCTTAGGCGGCTTCCTTCTGATCGATAAGGGCTTTGAGGCCATACGCCATATTGCGTGGCAGAGCCAGCAAGAGACCCGCAAATTGCGAGAGCATGGCTTCGCGCGATGGGAGATCGGCAAGTACTTGGATGTACTCGGCCGAAACAACCTTGTTCGACACAGCACCGCCACGAAGGACGAGTAAAGGGTTGGTTTTCGCGAAATCCTTGAGGGTCTTAGCGGATGCGGCTAGATCGCCATCGATAAATGCGATAGCGGTGGGGCCGACGAATAGTGCATCGAGACCTTCAATACCTGCTTCACGGGCGGCGAATCGGCACAGCGTGTTTTTGTACACGCGATACTCGGTGCCGAAACCACGAAGCTGGCCTCGAAGTGCTGCAAGATTTTGAACGGTTAAACCACGGTATTCAGTAATGATTACAGCGGATGCGGACTCGATCTTGCCGCGAATTTCTGCGACGACGGCTTCCTTTTCGGAACGGACAGTTGACATTTCACCTCCTTGGGGGTGTCCTCTACGACCGGGCCAGGATGGCGTCGGTACTCTGGTGGCTGTTCGCTCGGGGCGCTCGCTAAATAACGAACGCCACGCCGAACGAGGTGTGAACCACGCAGGTGAGGAATTCGCCTAATCAGGTGGGAAAACCCCTTAGCCGGAAAACCGGACCGGATGTCTGCGGCGAGGACCGAGAGATCAGTTGTGTGTACGAGCCTAGGGGTGGAACTTTCGAACCACACCTTGGCCCAGATTGATTATTCGACGACGCGAAGGCGGTTCACGTCGATCTTGATACCAGGTCCCATGGTGGACGAGATAGTGATCTTGCGAAGGTACTTGCCCTTTGCTGACGCAGGCTTTGCACGCTGTACTTCATCGAGAACGGCACGCATGTTCAGCTCGAGGTCAGCAACGCTGAAGGAAGCCTTACCAACGCGAACATGCACATTGCCGTAACGGTCTGTGCGGTATTCAACTTTTCCGCCCATGAACTCTGCAACAGCACGACCAACGTCGTTAGTAACTGTTCCGGTCTTTGGGTTTGGCATCAGACCACGAGGTCCAAGCACGCGACCAAGACGACCAACAAGTGGCATCATGTCTGGCGTTGCAATGGCAAGGTCGAAGTCCATGTTGCCTTTTTCGATTTCGGCAGCAAGATCATCTGCACCAACAAGGTCTGCACCTGCGGCGCGAGCTTCGTTGGCTGCATCACCAGCAGCGAACACTGCAATGCGCAATGTCTTACCGGAACCTGCAGGAAGTGCAACAGTTCCGCGAACCGCTTGGTCTGCTTTACGTGGGTCTACACCGAGGCGAATTGCAAGATCGATTGATTCATCGAATTTTGCACTTGCAGTTTTCTTGATGAGCTCTGCTGCTTCGGTTGGTGTGTATTGGGCTTCGCGATCGAACAATGCAATTGCGGCCTTATATTTTTTTGCTATCGGCATAATGCCTCCCTCTTCTTTCCGTGTGTGGTTTGCTCCGCCCTGGTGAGGTGTTCCGTTGGGCGAGAGATTTTTTGTTGAGCGTTAGCTCAGACGACTTTGAGTCCCATCGAACGTGCGGTTCCACGAACTTGTTGCTTTGCAGCTTCAAGGTCGTATGCGTTGAGGTCTGGCATCTTGATCTTTGCAACAGCTTCGATGTCAGCTTCGGTAACACTTCCGACAATTGTCTTGCCTGGTGTTGATGATGCTTTTTCGAGACCAGCTTTTTGACGCAACAACACTGGTGTTGGTGGAGTCTTCAAGATGAACGTGAACGTACGGTCTTCGAAAATGCTGATTTCAACAGGAATAATTGTTCCTGCTTGCGATTCAGTTGCAGCGTTGTACTGCTTTACGAAGTCCATGATCTGGATTCCGTGAGGTCCGAGTGCTGTACCGACTGGTGGAGCAGGTGTTGCTTTTCCGGCTGGGATTTGAATCTTGACGATTGCTGCGAGTTTCTTTTTTGCCATGGCTATGTTTCCTTATTACGACTGTGATGCCAAAAGCCCTAGAGCTTGGCGACCTGACTGAAATCCATCTCCACCAAGGTCTCACGACCAAAGATGTTGACGAGAACTTTAAGTTTGAGATGATCGGTGTTGATTTCGGCAATGGTGCCGTTGAAATCTGCGAATGGACCTTCTTTGACGCGAACACTTTCGCCGACGTCGTATTCCATCTTCGGTGCTTTGCGCTTTGGTGTGTCTTGGCCATCGCCCTTTGCAGACAAGAAAGTTTCAACTTCTTTGCGTGACAACGGTGTTGGCTTCTGACCCTTCTGGCTTTGTCCGACGAAACCAGTGACGCCTGGTGTATTGCGAATGCAGAACCATGTGTCATCGTCCATCTCGCAGCGCACCAAGAGGTAGCCAGGGAAAACTTTTTTCTGAACAGTCTTTTTCTGACCTTGCTTGAACTCGACAACGTCTTCCATAGGAATAACGATTTCGTAGATGCTGTGATCCATGTCCATCGACTGGATACGAGTCTTCAAGTTGAGTTCAACTTTCTTTTCGTATCCGGACTGTGAATGCACGACGTACCACTTGCCAGGCTTTGCCCATGCAGGTGTTTCGGTGACTTCTTCAGACTCTTCTTCTGAGGCGTCGTCGGTGAGGTCGAGCACCACGTCGGGCTCGATTGCATCAATTGCGTCAGCCTCGGGGGCTGCTACGGGGTTGTAGGTGTCTTCACTCATCGTTATTCCTTGTAGAGCCAACCAGAGAAAAAGCCGAAAAACGCATCAAGGCCACCAACATATGCAGTGATGACCACAACAGTGAAGAGAACAACGAGGGAATACCGGCGCACTTCAGGCCATTTTGGCCATGCAACCTTCTTCATTTCGTCGTTTACTTCGCGAAGGTACGTCACTGGTCCTGTACGAGGTTCACCGTGAGACTTCACGCGGGCTTGCGGCTGGGTGCGCGTGGGGTTTCCCTGCTCATTGAGGGCTCCCATTCGCTTCAGCGCTCGCTTTTGCTCGCGGTTTAGGTCTTCTGATGACATTTTCTTTCGTTTCTCTTGTTAATCGTTATTTGCAGGGCAGGAGGGACTCGAACCCCCGACACTCGGTTTTGGAGACCGATGCTCTTCCAACTGAGCTACTGCCCTAGACCGCGTGTCATTGGTATCCGAATGGATGCCGAACACGAGACTTAGTTAACGCGTCTCTTTGTGCGTTGTATGACGGCGCTCGCGAGAGCAGAATTTTTTCATTTCCAAACGCTCGCGGTCGTTGATCTTTGACTTCATCGTGATGTAGTTACGCTCTTTGCACTCTGTGCACTCGAGCGTAATTTTCACACGCTTATCACTCTTGGCCATGATGGCCCCTTCCTTTTCGAACTGTGAAGTTCGGAGTTACTTAATGATCTTTGTGACTTGGCCAGCACCGACAGTACGGCCACCTTCACGAATAGCGAAAC
>JANQYF010000001.1:27842-43948 GCA_030729045.1 Ilumatobacteraceae bacterium | reverse complement strand
CCTGATGAGTAATTCCACCAGGCGCTTGAGACATCAACATAGAGCCTCAGGCCTGCACCTGTTGTGTCATCGAATCCGATAGAGAAGTTGTTCTTGTCTTCTTTCACCACATCACCTGGAACACCAAGTGCAATTGCAAACTTCTTCAGAGTCCCTTTGTTCTCTTTCAACGGATTAACCGACCATGCGGCACCTGTTTCGCCGAGATCCGGCAGTTCGTTCAGCACCGAGTACGAAACATCTTGTGCATATGCCAATTTTGCGTCTTCTGCGTTTTGTGCAGAAGCAGGGTTTGCACGATTAGAACCCGACTTGACTTGTGAAGACTTCAGAGACAAAACCAAAGGATCAGTTGACCCACATGCCGTGAACAAGAAACCTGAGGCAGCAACAACTGCGACCATGGAGAGAAAACGACGATGCAACATAAATACCTTTTTGTTCGTGCTCATTTTACAGACAATGCCATCGTGAATACGGCAGCACCTTTGTGGTCTATTCGAACAGTGCTGAAACGAACTCAGAAGGGTCAAATACAATCAAATCAACTGCAGTTTCGCCAAGTCCGACAAGTTTCACTGGAATTCCCAGTTCAGTTTCAATGGCAAACACGATGCCACCCTTTGCCGAACCATCAAGTTTGGTCAACACAATTCCGGTGACGTCTGTAGCTGCTGCAAACTCGCGAGCTTGCGCAAGACCATTCTGGCCAGTTGTTGCATCGATGACCAACAGAACTTCATTCACCACACCTTCCGCTTTGTCAGCAACTCGTCGTACCTTTTTCAGTTCTTCCATCAGGTTTGATTTGTTTTGCAGACGGCCCGCTGTATCGCCAAGCACTAGTTGAATTCCTTTTGCTGAGGCGCTTTGAATACCGTCGAAGATGACAGATGCAGGGTCTCCCCCTTCGGCGCCTCGCACAAATGCCGAACCTGAGCGTTCTGCCCACACCTGCAATTGTTCGGCAGCAGCTGCACGAAACGTATCGCCTGCTGCCATAAGAACTGTTGTGCCTAATGCAGTTTGTGCCGTTGCAATTTTTCCGATGGTTGTGGTTTTACCGACACCATTGACACCAACAAACAACCAAACATTCGGTGAACCAACGGCATCAAGGTGTAATGAACGTTCAGACGTAGCTAACTGAGCTGTCATGCCATCACGTAATGCGGCAATCACTTCGTCAGGCGACCGCAACGAGCCGTCTTTCACTGCGGCACGCAATGGGTCAAGTAAACGCGTCGCTAAACCAATGCCGATATCGGCGAGCAAGAGTGTTTCTTCAAGTTCATCCCATGTGGCGGAATCGATACCTCGTCCACGGATGGACTGAAATGCCGAAGCAAACAATGACCGAGTGCGACCAGCCTTTTCGCGCACGCTTGGCGCGACAGCTACTTCCGGAGCAACGGCCTCAGGAACAACCTCGATTGGAGCTTCTTCCTGGGCGACAACAACTTCAGTAACAACAATTGGAGCTGAGTCTGTGACTGTCTCACTTACAGGACTTGCGACTACACGAGTGCGATTCCTGCGACTGCGAAGAACTACGAGAATCGCAATTCCTACACCGCTAGTTCCAAGCGCAATGGCAATGTTTGTAGTAGCCGAGGCAATCATGTGAGTTCCTAGCGCGTCAAAGCGTCAGTGGAACGTTCAGTGATGACCTTTGAAGATCCACCTGGCTGCATGGAGACTCCCATGAGGCAGTCAGCTGCTTCCATTGTGCGCTTTTGGTGACTAACGATGATGAGCTGTGCATCACGACGGAACTCACTGACAAGCCCAAGGAAACGATGAAGGTTCACGTCGTCAAGAGCAGCCTCGACTTCGTCCATTACATAGAACGGAGAAGGACGACTGCGGAACACAGCAAACAAATACGCAAGAGCAGTAAGCGAGCGCTCTCCACCGGAAAGCAACGACAACTTCTTGAAGGTCTTGCCAGGTGGCTGAGCTTCAACTTCAATGCCGGTGTTCAACATGTCGTCTGGGTTTGTCAGGACTAACTTGCCCTTACCGCCAGGGAATAACAGAGCGAAGAGATTCGTGAAGTTCACGCTGACATCAGCAAAGGCTTCAGCAAAAACAGACTGAATTTCAACGTCGACAGCCGCAATGACTTGTGCAAGTTCACGGCGTGACGCGCGAACGTCGTTCAGTTGTTCTTCAAGGAATTGGTGACGCTCTTGTAGTTCGGTGAACTCTTGCAACGCAAGGGGGTTAATGGGGCCCATGAGGCGAATATCGCGCTCAAGAACACGTGCGCGGTCAGCATGCGTGACGCCCTCAATTGCTTCTGGCATTGGAGCAGCTTCTGCTACTTCTGGTTCTACTTCAAGGTCGCGGCGAATCATTTCAACTGCGGCTTCCAAACGCATACGAGCTTCAGCCTCTTCAACGTCAACTCGGCGTACTCGCTCACGAAGTTCTTCCAGTTGTTGTTCTGCTTCGTGGCGTCCACGGCGAGCATTATCAAGACGAGTTGCAACAGCACGCACTTCATCACTTTGGCGGCGACGCAACTCGTGCAATTCAGCAAGCCGCGCTTCAGCTGCCGTCTTGTGAGTTTCAACAAGGTCAGAAAGACGACCGACAGCAACAAGCGCTGCTTCGATCTTTTGGCGGCGAGCACCTGCTTCGAGGCGAGCTGCAGAATCAACTTCAAGACGACGCTCGGTATCACTTGCGCGTTGCTTCAAGAACTGCTCGCGTTCACGCAATCCTGCTACTCGAACATCAAGATCTTTACGACGCAACACAAGGTGTGCTGATTTGGAATCAATGGTGGCGCGCTCTTCTGTCTGGGCTTTGGCAGCAGCAACTTCTGCAGCTTCAGATTCTTCAAGGCCGGGAAGAATGTTTTCAAGTTCCAATACGCGCTGTTGATACTGAGTCAAGCGAGCGCGGGTCTCATTTGCGGCATCGCGTGTGATCTGTTGTTCAGCCGCATTGGCACGACGGTCATTGATGGCGGTGGTCAGTTTGTCTGACGCGCTTTCAACAACAATCAATTGACGATCAATTTGTGATTGAAGCTGAGTTCCTTGTTGGCGAGCGGCAACAAGACGAGTCTTTGCTGATTCCACTTCGCCAGCAAGACGTGCAAGATCAGCTAATGCTGATTCCACCTCGATACGGGTGCGTTCAATGACTTCTTGCGAACCAAGATCATCGGCAGCGCCAAGACGCCAACCAGATGGAGACAACCTGTCACCGCGACGAGTAACAACAGTGGCAGACGACGAATTCTCTACAACTGCGATTGCTGCATCAAGATCATCGGCACAACCAATATGCGACAACAATGAATCAAGCAATGCTGCCAAGGCAGCAGGAGCGCCAGATGCAGGCCTGACATGCGAGCGCACCGACTGAACTCCAGACGGCAATGAAGTTGAGACACCCTGACTAATTCCAAGGGCAAGAACTGCACCATTGTGATCAACTGCTTGCAATGCTTCGATTGCGCGACGAGCAGTAGCCGAATCGGACACCACAATTGAGGCAAGGGCTTCACCGAGTGATGCTTTGACAGCAGCGTCCCAGCCAGCATCTACATCAAGAAGATCAACCAGTGCGCCAACCACT
This sequence comes from Ilumatobacteraceae bacterium, assembly GCA_030729045.1. GTDB lineage: Bacteria > Actinomycetota > Acidimicrobiia > Acidimicrobiales > Ilumatobacteraceae > UBA2093. The sequence continues at coordinate 40,354 of JANQYF010000001.1, read as the reverse complement.
CCGGAAACATTGGCCAGATGCTCTGCACCGATTCGGGCCCGTGACGATGCGACAGCTTCTTCCAGTGCTTCAAGTTTTGCGGCGGCACGTGCGCTGCGACGTTCTGCTGCGGCACGGGCAACTTGTGCTTCGTCACCCAACAACTCGATTTGTTCACGTGTCGCTGTGACATCAACAAGTTGTGCTCGCAAAGAGCCAACTTCAGTTTCGGCATCAGCCAATTCAGATTGCAGACGATCAATACCCACCGCAACATTTGCATCATGTGCAACTAGTTGCTCGGTACGAGCCTGCATCTTTTGTGCTTCACCGGCACCTTGTTCCACCGTGTTACGCAATGTTCGAAGTTCACCACGTACTTCTGCTGCAGCATTTGATGCTTCATTGCTCTGCACCATATGGAAGAGACCTTGCTCGGTGCGCTCGCGCTCGAAGGTTTCTTCTTCCTCTTGCAGTGAGTCATTCTCTGACATTGCAATTGCAAGACTGCGTTCTACTTCAATCAGCTCTTCACGCATTTGCGCTGCATCTGCCTCCAGGGCTGCCACAACGTCGTCTGCAATGAGTTGACCCTGATCGCGTTCCATCGAACGTCGGCGCTCTGCGAGAACTGCTGCGAGTCCGCGTGCGCGTTCGCGCAATTGTTCGACACGCATCAATTCGTCATTGACGCCGGATTCACCACGCGCAGACAATTCAGCTTCGGCTGCCAATACTTCAGTATCTAAGGCGGCAAGTTTCTGACGAATCTCTTTCTCGCCTGAATCACCAGCAAGCTTTTCGCCGGCAAGCGCCGTAAGGCGGGCGCGCAACGACGCAACTTCGCGACCAGACAAGAACAAACGCAATGCGCGAAGTTCTCCGACAATTTCACCGTGGCGACGGGCGGCTTCTGCCTGGCGCTCAAGTGGGCGCAACTGGCGACGTACTTCACGAATGAGGTCTTGCACGCGCAATAAGTTGACTTCAGTTGCTTCTAACCGCCGTTCAGCCTTTTCTTTACGCTTGCGATACTTAAGAATTCCTGCAGCCTCTTCGATGATGGCGCGACGGTCTTCAGCACGAGCGGTGAGTACCGCGTCGATCTGACCCTGACTGATGATGACGTGCTGTTGACGACCAACACCTGCATCAGACAAGAGCTCTTGCACATCAAGCAAACGACATTCAACGCCATTGATGGAGTACTCACTGTCACCATTACGGAACAACGTTCGCGACACACTGACTTCCGAAAAATCAAGTGGTAATAAGCCAGCAGAGTTATCAAGGGTGAGGGTTACTTCAGCACGACCAAGAGCGGCACGTTTGTTTGTTCCGCTGAAGATGACATCTTCCATTTTCTGGCTTCGCACTGAACTTGGAGCTTGTGCACCAAGCACCCACGCAATGGCATCAACAACGTTCGACTTGCCCGACCCGTTCGGACCGACCACAACGGTGACACCTGGCTCCATCTCAAGGACGGTGGAATCAGCGAAGGACTTAAAGCCTTTGAGAGTGAGAGATTTAAGGAACACGGCGTTAACAACAGTAATAGACGGGCACCGTGTTCAGGGAATGGCGCTCTATTTCTGACAGCGAGGGCAATAGGCCGTAGCCCTACCGGCGGCCACGACTCGGACAATGTCGGCTTTTCCACAGGTGACACATCTCTTGCCATCTCTTCCATACACGCGATGTTCTGCCTGAAACGAACCCGTTTTGCCTTCAATATCGACATATTGGGAATCATCAAGGGTCGAACCGCCTGCCGCGATTGCATCGCGCAGTACTTCAGAGATGTGTTCGGCCAGGCGGCGGACCTGCGGTTTCGTTAGAGAGTCAGCGGTGCGATTCCATCGCAAACCAGCACGATGCAAAATTTCGTCGGCATAGATATTGCCAATTCCTGCCACCACGTGCTGACTCAACAACAAAGGTTTGATTGCTCCACGTTTGCCTTCTAGGCGTTGCGCTAACACCGTGGCGTCGAAATGCTCACAGATCGGATCAACACCAAGCCTGATGAGTTCTGGCAACACTTGCGCCGTATGGAGCGGGTCAAACACCACAACTTCGCCAAAGGTACGAGGGTCGACAAACCACATTTCGTCGCTCACCCCGTCACGTTCAGATAATGACAACACAACATGAGTGTGAGCTGGACGTGTAGTTCCGACTGGTTCGACTAGGACGCGTCCACTCATTCGCAGATGAATCATCATCTCATCTCCAGAATCAAGATCGCACAATAGATACTTTCCTCGACGACGGGCGTTTGTCACTGTTGTGCCTGTCAGGCCATGAATTACAACTTCGCGGCCAGTGCGACGCACTGATCGCTCACGACCAACTTCTACCGAAAGAATTTTTCGGCCAACAACTTTGGCTTCAATCCCCCGCCGAACGGTTTCAACTTCTGGCAGTTCAGGCATTGTGTTGTTCGACGAGTGCGTCGTACGCACCTACGGCGGCTATTTGCTCGGCAGCTTTCTTTGTACGTCCAATACCGGAGCCGTACGCACGACCGTCAACATACAGAACTGCCGTGAAAATGCGTTCATGGTCAGGACCTTCACCCTCTACCTCGTACGTAGGGATACCGATGGACAACCGGGCGCATAGTTCTTGCAGCCGAGTTTTTGCATCAAACATTTCGAGGTGCGGAATTGCTTCTTCAACTGAATCAGCAAGCAATCGCTTCACCATTTCATAAGCAGCTGGAGCTCCACCATCGAGATACACAGCTCCGATAAGGGCCTCGAGGGCATCGGCCAAAATGGATGACTTATCGCGCCCACCTGCTGCGTCTTCACCTTTACCAAGCAGCAAGAACTCACCGATTCCTAACTGCCGCGCAATATCGGCAAGCGCATGCATGTTGACCACGCTGCGTCGAAGATCTGTCAGCTTGCCTTCCGGCATGTCGGCGAGTCGATGAAATGCCACATCAGCAATGACCCAACCAAGAACTGCATCACCGAGAAATTCGAAACGTTCATTCGTAAGCGGGTCACTGTTTTCGGCTTGCCATGAACGATGTATCAGGGCCTGACGCAGCAAGGAAGGATTCTGAAACTCGTATCCGATTCGCGAGGCACACTCTGAAAGAGCCGAGTTCTCCAAATCCGACATTGGCGTTAGTTATTTGCCAAGTGCGAGCACGATGTAGTTCACCGCGTCAGCAACAGTGAGAAGACCGGACAAATCATCGTCTTCAAACTGAAAATTCGGAATGATGTCAGAGAATTCTTGTTCGAGTGAATCAACAAGCTCGATGAGTGCGATTGAGTCGGCACCCAGGTCGTCTGCAAGAGTCTGTGATTCAGAGATATCCGCGGCTGAAATCTCGAGAATCTCGGCCAAGTGGCGACAAACAGTTGCAAAAACTTCGTTGCGTTCAATAGTTGCCATCGAATGTCTCCTTCAGTGGGTGCTTACTCAGCAAGAGTACTTGAGATAGCAACACGAATCGCCTCGACCATGCCAGTCTCGACCATTTCCTGTGCGCATTTGATGCCATTCACCATGGCACGTGCACTACTTGATCCGTGCGAGATGATGCATACGCCATCAACGCCGAGCAGGATTGCGCCGCCGTATGTATCAGGGTCAAGAGTTTCGTACAACGGAAGCAGTGCAGGCATCAGTGTGTTTGCGGCATCTGCATATTCAGGTTGACCAAAGGCAGTAAAGAGTGCCTTCACGACTGTGCGCAAACTGCCCTCAAGAGTTTTAAGAACAACATTTCCCGTGAAACCGTCAGTGACAACTACGTCAACAACGCCGGTCATCAGATCGCGACCTTCAACATTGCCGATGAAATTGATTCCGGGGGCAACCTTCAACAGTTCATATGTCTCTTTACGCAAGGTGTCGCCTTTGCCAGGTTCTTCACCAATCGACAGCAAACCAACACGAGGATTTTCAACTCCGAAGCGACGCTGTGAGTACACAGAACCCATGAGTGCGAACTGCACTAACCATTCGGCCTGAACTTCTGCGTTTGCACCCGCATCAAGCAGAACTGTCGGGTGACCACCAGGAACTGGAACTGGTGTTGCGATTGCAGGACGAGCCACACCAGAAATACGACCCATGCGCAATAACGCACTTGCCATGGTTGCGCCCGTATTGCCGGCCGAAATCATTGCACTGGCTTTCCCATCTCGCACTGCTTCAGCAGCACGAACGAGAGTGGAGTCGCGCTTGCGACGGACTGATTGAGCAGGGTCGTCATCCATTTCGATGACTTCACTTGCGACAAGCAATGGAAGGTCGCCAGTTCCTTCTAGGCCTTCAGGGCCGACAAGAAGAAGTGGGATACCGAGGGCAGCTGCTTCAAGTGCTCCGGCAAGAATTGCCGAGGGAGCATTGTCGCCACCCATCGCGTCAACAGCGATTGGCAACATGTGTGATAACTGGTCTGTTAGTCGACGGCGATTGCCACGCGGCCTTTGTACCATCCGCATGCACCACACACTGTGTGGGGCAGCTTGACAGCACTGCAACGTGGGCAGGTACTACGTGAAGGTGCATCGAGGCGCCAGTTTGAGGCGCGACGCATACGAGTCTTCGACTTCGACATTTTTCTCTTGGGAACGGCCACCGTGGTCTCCCTTGTTAGCGGCAAATGCCCTGTTGGGGGCTTCGTAATGATAGCCCCACAACGCCAAAAACTTACGGGGCGTCGTCAGGAAATACGCCCTTGAGGTTTTCAAGGGCCGACCAACGGGGGTCAGAGTCGGTTGTCACGCAGCCGCACTGGGTCTCGGCGAGGTCCGCTCCGCACTGGGGGCAAAACCCTGGGCAGTCCTCGCGACACAGGGGCGACAGAGGCACTGCGAGCAAAAGACCCTCCCTGACCATGGGCAAAAGATTGATCTGGTCGTTCTCAATTTCGTACGCATCGGGGTCGTAGGTCCCCTTCTGATACATCTCGTCGAGGTCAACACTCATGCGCTCAACGAGTGGCGCAAGGCACCGCCGACACACACCGGCCCACGTTGCGTGGGCAGTTCCGGAAACATGAATACCGGTCGAAAGAGATTCAAGATGCACCGAGATATCAACGGGCGTGTCCACTATCCGCGAGTCGTCAAATTCGAAATCAAGAACTGCGACAGCAACCTCGATGTCTTTCGTGGTTCCGGGGCGACGCAGTAGTTCAACTGCATTGACGATGAGTGGCTTAGCCAAGGTGGAACCTCTCTAGAGATCGTCTTGGTTGAAGAAATCCGCAACTTCTTGTTGCTCGATTGGTTCTTCAGACTCTGGCGGTGGTGGCTCTGAACCAATCGACAAACGATTACGACCATTGGCAACAGTCTTAGACAATCGATCAAGAAGAATCTCAAAGCTTCCAAGACGCTGGTCAAGGAAATCTTCAGTTTCATTCTTCAAGCGACGAGTCTCTTCTTCGGCTGCATCAATAACTTGGCGGGCACGCGCTTCTGCTGCACGTACTACTTCAGTCCGTTGCACCATTCGTTCTGCTTGTTGCCGTGCAGCGCCCAACAATTCATCAGCCTCGCGCTTCGTTTTATCAAGGAATTCTTGACGTTCTTTCAACATCCAACGTGCTTGACGAATTTCATCAGGCAAACGCACCAGAGCGTCTTCTAGTAATTCGACAACTTCATCGCGATCGATACGAGGCGAACTCGACAATGGCATGCTCGGAGCAGTTGCCACAATGTCAATAGTGCGGCGAAGAATTACTTCGCTTTCACCGAGACGTGCCTGCACCGGCACCGGCTGCGGGTATGAATCATCTGTTGTGTCGTCGAAATCATCAAAACTCATTATTTGCTCCGTGGGGAAAAGAGGGATGCAAGTGCATCAGAAACTGCGCTTGGAACCATTGATGACACATCGCCACCGTGGGCTGCAATGTCGCGAATAAAGCGACTGCTAACAAAACTAAATCGCGGTTGACACGGCACGTACACAGAGCGGACACCCGCGACTGCGAAATTTGTATGAGCCATTTGTTGTTCCACTTCGAAATCACCCGAGGTGCGTAGGCCTTTCACAATGCACAACGCATTGACAGACAGTGCAGCATCAACTGCAAGGCCAGGAAAACTACGCACGGAGACATTCGGCAGGTGAGAACACGACGCCGAAATTAGTGAAACACGCTGATCGGTTGACAAGACACCCGATGGCTTGTCGGGGTTATGCATGACGGCAACCACAACTTCGCCGAACAAGGCAGTTGCTTGCTCGACGACGTCTAGATGACCCAAATGAAACGGATCAAAACTGCCGGGATATAACACAGTGCTCATTGCACCTCTACCGTACCGTCTGGCGCACTGCTGGGACTGAGAAAGGACACATGAGTTCGCCCATATTTCTTTTCCCTCACTGTTTCAAAGCCTGCAATTGGTCCAATCGGCCGACCTGATTCAAGAACAACAAGAGATGCGGTCACTGACGCCAATAATCCGCCCCATGCATCGAACCCGTATGGCGGGTCTGCAATCAGTAGGTCAATGCCTTGTTGGTGCGCTGCGGTTCCGACTGCATCACCGGCAATCACCGTGGATTTTTCCGAGATACCGAGGGCTGCGATGTTGCTACGAAGAACGGCAAGTGCTGCGCGGTCATTTTCCACGAAAACACAGTGGTCAGCCCCCCGCGAAATGGCTTCAATACCCATAGCCCCCGTGCCTGCAAAGAGGTCAAGAACACGGGCTCCCTGAACAACATCAAGGCTGCCAAGAGCATTAAAGACTGCTTCTCGCACCATGTCGGTCGTTGGCCGGGTGGCCTCTGACGTTGGGGCTTCTATTCGTCGACCACGTAGGTCACCTGCAACAACTCTCACGCAAGGCAGACTACGGCGGTGATTAGTCCGAAAGAGTCCATTATCTGCATCGACTGCGGAGGCCCATGCCATTTGCTGTCCCATGCCCCAGAAGATGGGGTCTGGGAAGTCGACGATGTGGTCTCATATCGCTGTCGTGACTGCAGAGACGTGTGGTATTTCCCACTGACTGAAGACGACACCGATGACGAGCAGGACAACTAGGCCTTAGCCCTTGTCAAGTGGATCGAACTTCACTCCGAATATCGCGAAATTCGCAATTCGAGTTGGTGCATGATTCAACCAGAAGTTCAGGCTCAGTCGTTTCGGGTCGCGCACAAACGGTTTGTTTGCTGCGACTGCATCGACAGTGCGGATTGCAAGCTTCACCGGATCTGCCGTAGGAATCAACTGCAGGCGTTGAAAACGTTTTACAACATTTCTGATTGTCGATGTCTTATCTTCAATGACATCCCACATGCCCGTATCAACTGGCCCAGGCGACAACACAGTGATATTGACTTTTGTTGATTTCAATTCACGACTCAGACCATTTACAAAGTTAAGAATGCCCGCCTTCGTTGCGCCATACACAGACATGCCTGGAAAACCAGCAGTGCCTGCAAGCGATGACACGAAGACGATGTGTCCGGAATTGCGCGCAATCATTCCTGGCAATGCATGGCGGGTGAGCAACATGGGAACTTCTAAGTTGACTCGTGCAACAGTACGAATCTCGCGTTCATCTTCAACTGCAAATGCTGTTGAAGTTTCAAGACCGGCATTGTTTACCAAGATGTCAATGTGTCCGTGCAGTTTCTCAATATGTTCAATGAGCCCGTCGACTGAGAGATCATCAGATAAGTCTGACACCACTGCATTTCCACCGATTGCCGAAGCGACAGCTTCAAGCGCATCAACGCTGCGAGCAATAACCGTGACCTTGGCGCCGCGCGACGCAAACTGGCGTGCTAGTTGTTCACCAATACCCCGTGAACCGCCCGTGACGACAACGTGTTTACCTTTGAGTTCCATTCGATTCCCCCTCGATATGCCCTAACCGTAGTACGCCAGCGTTATGACTTGAACAGGAACTCTTCGTCGGTGTCAGAGAAGAGCAAATCAAGTTCATCACGCAGCAACGGCAAGTCAGACAGATTTGGATCCGCCTGAATAATGCCGACTGCGGCATCGCGCGCCCATTGAATAAGTTCAAGATCTCTTTGCAGCGAGGCAAGAGTGAGGTCGCTTTGACCCTTCTGATTCACGCTCATGATGGTGCCTTCACCGCGAAGTTTCAGGTCTTCTTCAGCCAACACAAAACCATCTGTGGATGCCACCAGTGCTTCAATTCGCGGGGACGGCTCACCGTTCTGTGTCATCAGATAACACTGTGACAGCAATTTTCCGCGCCCAACTCGTCCACGCAATTGATGCAACTGTGCGATACCGAATCGATTTGCATCAAGTACCACCATGCACGTGGCATTCGGAACATCAACGCCAACTTCAATAACCGTTGTGGCCACAAGAACTTGGGTTGCCCCAGACCGGAATGAATTCATTACGGCTTCTTTGTCTGCTGATGACATACGCCCGTGCAATAAGCCAATTGTGTAACCAGCCAAATCCTGCGCCGACAGCTGATCAAACGTTTCTTGCGCTGATGCAACTTCAAGCTTTTCGCTCTCTTCGATGAGCGGACACACAACGTATGCCTGCTCACCAGCATCAAGCCTGCTGCGCACGTCTGCCCACATAGATTCAATTTCTATTGGTGCGTGCACCCACGACGTAGAGATGGGCGTGCGGCCTGGTGGCAATTCATCAAGCACACTGACATCAAGATCTCCATACACAGTCATTGCTGCAGTACGCGGAATAGGCGTTGCTGTCATCACTAATACATCTGGCACAAGACCATGTTCTGATTCTTGTGCTTTGTCGCGCAACCGAGAACGCTGTTCAACACCAAAGCGATGTTGCTCATCAACCACAACAACACCAAGACTTTTGAAATTCACAGAATCCTGAATAAGGGCATGGGTACCAATTGCAATGTCAACTGAACCATCAGCGATGCCAGCCAAAATGTTGCGGCGTTGCTCCCCCGTTACTTTGTTCGTTAGCAGTTCAATTCGTAATGTGCGATCACCAAAGAGATTCGAATCATCTGACACTGTGAGCGACGCAAGCAACGCACGAATACCTAATGCGTGCTGGTCTGCTAACACTTCAGTGGGTGCCATGATTGCTGCTTGATGGCCCCCTTGAACAGACGCCAACATTGTTGCAACTGCCACCAAAGTCTTTCCTGAACCAACATCTCCCTGCAGAAGTCGATGCATCGGAGTTCCGGATGAAAGGTCTTTGTAGATCTCGCCAATTGTGCGCTTCTGGGCGCCAGTGAGAGGGAATGGAAGGGCCTTCATGAATCCGTCAATGAGATGCCCCGAAGTTTCATGACTAAACCCAGCTGACTCTCGTTCCCATTGCGCTTTTTTGCCAACCAACATGAGCTGCACCCGCAACACCTCATCGAACGCCAAACGTCGACGAGCATTCTGATGCGCTTCAATCGACTCAGGAAGGTGAATGGCCCGCATTGCTTCACTACGACTAATGAAACCGTGTTCATCAAGAAGAGACTGCGGAACCGTGTCTGCAAAACCGCGAGGCGCACACTTATTGAGAGCATCTTCAATCCATGTTGCAAGATCAGACGACGAAATACGCACCTTCTCGCTCTGCGGATAAATGGGAACAATGCGGCCTGTTGCCTTCCCCACCGGGTCAACCAATGGGTTTGTCATTTGTAACGAGCCGTTGAACAACTCAGGCTTTCCAAAGACTGCTACTTCCAATCCTTTGTACAACTGTTTCTCGCGCCACCCCTGATTAAAGAAAGTGATGTTCAATCGTTTTGTTCCGTCGGAAACTGCAACCTTCACCATCTTCTTGTTGTTGCGGGTGGTGAAAGCTGATGTTGACTCGACTGTGACGACCACAAGCGCAGGCACACCTTCCACTAGGTCAGCAATCATGGCCATATTTGTTCGGTCGACATATCTGCGCGGATACGTCTCCAATAAATCCAGAATGCTGCGCACTTCGAACGCTTCGAGTGCGACCAGTGTTTTGGGCCCAACACCCTTGATTCGCTCAAGACCTAACTGATCGAGGTCGCGAAGGGTAAGCGGTGGATTACTCAACGCCGAAGAGGTACGGATACAACGGCTGTCCGCCGCCATGAATTTCGACCACAACGTCTGGCCGATTTTGTGAGACCCATGCAACAATCTGATCTGTCTGTGCTGCGGTGGCATCTTCTCCGGTAATGACTGTTAGTAATTCACGTTGGTCATCAATGAGATGATCCAACAGTTGTGACGCTGCTGTTACCAGAGTGCCGGCGATTGCAACAATGCCATCACCGCGAACAATTCCAATCCAATCACCTGTTGTCACTTGACCAGCATCAGTGTGGGTGTCGCGTACTGCTTGAGTAATTTCACCAGTGGCAACAGATTCAGCAACGGAAGCCATGGACCGTGCATTTGATTCTGCAGAAGCTTCTGGGTCATACGACACCAGTGCAGCAAGTGCTTCTGGCATTGAACATGTAGGAACAACGCGCACTTCTTTGGTGGTAAGCGCATCAACCTGCTGAGCAACGGGAATTATGTTCTTGTTATTCGGCAAGATAATCACTTGCCGAGCATTCATGTGTTCAACTGCAGCCAATAGCTCAGCTGTTGATGGGTTCGATGTTTGCCCACCAGAGATAACGCCCTGAACTCCTAATTGACCAAAGAGTTCTGCAATACCGCCGCCACTAGCAACAGCAACAACCGCGCACGTGACTGGCGGAAGAGCAGACGATGTTGGTCGTGACTGCACTGGCGCACCCAAAGCAGCTTCACGCGCCGCATGTTCATCTGCCACTTCTTCAAACAAATCTGTGACACGTATTTGACGTGGCCGGCCAGACAACAACAACGGCGCTTCGATAGCCGCTCCGATGTCATTGGTGTGAATATGGCAGTTGTACAAACCTTCACCGCCAACAACAACGATGGAGTCCCCAATTGAGCCCCACGCCTTTTTGAATTCTGAAAGCCGAGAATCCTCGAGATCGAGCAGATACATCACTTCGTAGCGCAACTCACTGACGTCGACACTTCCGTCACCCGAATGGCGCAATGAGACTGCTTCCAACTGTTCAACAGACGGCCCGTCAGATTCATCAGGCTCTGGCATTGCTTCACCATCGGCAATATGAATTGCTGAATCAAGTAGCAACAAGAAACCAGCACCACCAGCATCTACAACTCCGGCATCTTTCAAGACAGGCAACATTTCTGGCGTGCGTGCAAGTGCATCACGACCCGCAGTACGTGCGGCTTGCAGAGTTGCAGACAATGTTGCGCCGTTGCTGACTGCAACAGCAGCAGCATCAGCCGATTCACGCACAACGGTAAGAATTGTTCCTTCGATTGGCTTCAACACCGCTTCATATGCAGCAGTTGACGCGCGCTTCAACGCTTCTGCCATTCGAGAGGCATTCACTTTGCCATCGGCGGATTCGCTAATTGTGCTGGCAAGCCCTCGCAAGATTTGACTAAGGATGACGCCGCTATTTCCGCGAGCCCCCATGAGAGACCCATGACTAATTGCTTGGCACGTGGGGGCCATTGCATGGTCAGCGCCTTCGAGTTCGGCTACCACCGCATCAAGAGTGCGGGCCATATTGGTGCCCGTGTCGCCATCAGGCACTGGGTAGACATTCATCCGGTTGATGCCCGGGGCATGGGCTTTCATCGCGTCGCGGAAGGTCACTACCGTTTGGCGGACCTCATCTGCACCGAAGAGTTCCATGGCTGCCACAGAGTTGAGGCTAGTAAAGAGGGCGCGCCCTTTGCGTATCTCACGGCGAATTGGGAGATATTTGCCAATTTCCTCTGAATCTCTGCCCTTCCTAGTTGGGGGGTCTTTGATCTGGCTGATACATTAAGAAACTGCGTTCGGAAGACGTATATCGCCTTCCCATAACCGAAGAGGATTCCAAAATGGCTGCAGTATGTCAAGTGTGTGGCAAAGGCCCATCATGGGGTATGTCAGTGTCTCACTCACACGTGCGCACCAAGCGCCGTTGGAGCCCGAATATCCAGCGCGTTCGTGCAATGGTAAACGGCACACCCCGACGTGTACACGTCTGCACCGGCTGCATCAAGTCCGGCAAGATCACCAAGGTCGGCCGCTAAGGCCATTGCCATGCAAGGTGTTATCAAGGCATTCGATCCAACAAGCGGAGACGGTGTCGTTGTATGTGACACCGACCTAGCTGATTACACCCTTGCGCCTAATGCGCTTGAGGGCTCAATTTTCCGTATGTTGCGCCAAGGCCAACGCGTCGTATTCACTCTTGATGCCTCAGGGCGTGCCACACGTCTCAGTCTCGGTTCAGAGTCCGATATGGGCACCCCTACCGTTTAGTTCTTAGACTCTTACTATTCACCGGTTCCCCCCGAACCTTCACGTAAATCCAAGGATCGCTCATGGCTGCAACTACTGGCAACGCACGGCTCACTCAATGGGTGAAAGATTGGGCAGATGTTCTTGAACCTGACGCCATCTACTGGTGTGATGGTTCTGCTGATGAATACGAACGCCTCTGCCAATCACTAGTTGACGCCGGCATTTTTACAAAGCTTGA
>JANQYF010000001.1:0-27742 GCA_030729045.1 Ilumatobacteraceae bacterium | reverse complement strand
TACATCGTTCACTTTCCTGAGACTCGCGAAATCATGTCGTACGGTTCTGGCTACGGCGGCAACGCATTGCTAGGAAAGAAGTGCTTCGCACTACGCATCGCTTCAGTAATGGCACGTGATGCAGGTTGGCTTGCAGAACACATGTTGATTTTGAAACTCACAAACCCTGCAGGTGCATTCAAGTACATCGCAGCTGCATTTCCATCTGCATGCGGAAAAACAAACCTTGCAATGCTTGTTCCAACGATTCCAGGCTGGAAGGCCGAGACAATCGGTGATGACATTTGCTGGATGAAGTACGGCGCCGATGGCCGCTTGTATGCAATCAACCCAGAAGCAGGCTTCTTTGGTGTTGCTCCAGGAACTGGGTACGACACGAACGCCAATGCCATGGAAACCATGACAAGCAACTCGATCTTCACGAACACTGCGCTTACGCCTGCTGGCGATGTGTGGTGGGAAGGCATGAGCGAAGAAGCTCCTGCCCGTGCAACAGACTGGAAGGGCAACGCATGGAATCCAGAAGTGGAAACTCCTGCTGCACATCCGAATGCTCGCTTCACAGCTCCTGCATCTCAGTGCCCATGCATCGCGCCTGAGTGGCAAGACCCAGCTGGTGTTCCAATCTCAGCCATTTTGTTCGGCGGACGTCGTCGCACAACCGTTCCTCTTGTCACCGAAGCATTCGACTGGGACCACGGTGTGTTCCTTGGCAGCATCATGGCGTCTGAGACAACAGCTGCTGCAGGTGGTGCCGTTGGCAACTTGCGCTTTGACCCAATGGCAATGCTTCCGTTCTGTGGCTACAACATGGCTGACTACTTCGGACATTGGCTCAAGGTTGGCGCAGCCACCAAGAGCGAGAACCTTCCAAAGATTTTCTTTGTGAACTGGTTCCGCCGAGATGAAGACGGTCGCTTCTTGTGGCCGGGATACGGCGAAAACAGCCGCGTTCTCAAATGGATCTTTGATCGTCTTGATGGAAAAGCAAATGCAACAAAGACTGCAATTGGCTACTTGCCATCCCCTGCAGACATTGATGTCTCTGGCCTGAACGTCACCGACGCTGACATGAACGCTTTGTTGTCAATCGACTCTGAAGGCTGGAAATCAGCGTTGCCACAAATGCGCGATCATTACGCACAGTTCGGTACAAAACTTCCTGCGCCATTGACTTCTGCACTGAACGAACTTGAGTCGTCACTCAAGTAATTAGGCCTGGCCTACCAACATGGCTCGGATACCGAGTCCCATGAGGAACAAACCACCGAAGCCGTAGAGCAAGTAGGTCTTGCTTTTGAGTTGATGGCGATAGCTGTAAATGATTGCTACAGCCATGATGGCGACAAAACCATAAAATGCGTGGAATGCAGGAAACTCAAGCTTGTCCTTGTTAACCATGATGACGCCGAGAGTGACCTGAACAAAGATGGTGAATTCTGCGACACCGGTGTACCACCACAGAGCACGAGTGCGTAGCGGCGTGATCTTGTGAGCAGCAAGTGCCCATACGCCAGCAAGGCCGTTGCTAATGATTGCAACCCAGGCCCACGCACTATGAATGTCGGAAATAAGCAAAGAAAGCACGTTTGTAAATCTACCTAGCGAATGAGCGTGTCGGCTTCGTTGCCAGACTCAATAAGGACCAGTTTTCCGTCGACGACTTCAAAAGTTGTGACCGAGCAGTTATCAAGACTGGCAATAACCATCGCATCATTGTCCGTGGCTACGCCGATCACTGCATTGATGGCAATGAAATGACTGAATACCACTGTGTCTGTGGTGATAGCTGCAACACGTTGCGCGATTGCATTGCGATAGTCGATGTAATGAGACCCTGAGCGTTCGGCCACTTCAGTCCATGTGCCCGCCATTGCCTCGCGCAACCACTCGCCTCGGTTTTCCAATGTGTAGTCAACTGGCGATGGAATTTCTCCGACGAGTGGCTCAATAACAACTTCTTGCTTCCATGCAGTTGCTAACGGGAAAGCCGTTTGCTGACAACGAAGCAAAGGACTCGACATCACAGCCAATGGCCCAAGCGATGACAACTTTGACGCAACAGCAAGCGACTGACTGCGACCAAGATCATCAAGGCCTGGGTCTGGATCAACATTCCATCCGGCAGCGGCTCGTCCGTGACGAACCATGTACACACGTGTCATTCGAATACCCAACCGTCACGCATTGGTTCGTTGCTCTTCGGATCAATGAACCATTCATTGCCAAATTGACGTGCGAACGTTTCATCGTCCATTGCTAAGAAGAAACTGGAATCGCTCAATTGACTGGCATGACACTTCATTGCTGCACGCTTTTGTGACACGAAACTCACGACATCGAATTTGTAGTTGATTTCTGACTCAAGTGTTCCCATTGGATTGCCGTCGTCCATTGGACCATCAGGGTTAAACCCTTCGCCCTCTGGAAGAAAACCAGCAGCGCGTGCCGCTTCGATACCACGACGCATTTGATCGCGATTCATGGTGCCTTCCAATACGCGAACTGCGGGGAACAACTCTGCGGCGCGATGCCCAACTTTGTGCACCATGATGTGATCAGGGTGGCCGTACCCGCCGTGCCAGTCGTAGGTGGTGAGCACATCTGCATTTTCTTCACGCAATACTTCTGCCAACTTTTGTGCCGCTTCGTCAAGTGCTGCATTGCAGAATGCTCCGGCGTTGGTGTTCTGCTCCCAGCCAGTCATTCCGCTGTCTTCGTAACCGAGCCACACCACACGATGCACCCCGAGAGTCTCTGCAGACTTCAGAGTTTCTGCATGACGTACTTCGACAAGTGTTTTACCGGCAGGCATGTCAGCAGGGATCTCACCGTGGTCGCCATTTGTCGCAACAACTAAGACAACTCGGTGGCCTTCTGCGGATGCACGCGCGATGGTGCCACCAGTGCCGATGCATTCATCATCGGGGTGGGCATGAAAGCAAACGAGTGTTGACACTTATGCCTGCTTTGCAGCACCGCTTGCGAGCAGAGCGTCGACATTAGCCACGCCCCAGTCACGCAGTACTTCTGCGGTGTGCTGACCAGCATGAGCTGATGGGCGAGAAATCTCTGGCGTGGTGCGAGAAAAACGAGGTGCTGGCGCTGGCTGCATATGCCCATTCACATTGATGAACGTTTTGCGCTCCACGTTGTGTGGGTGTGCAGCAGCTTCGCTCATGGTGAGAACTGGGGCAAAACACACGTCGGTTGCTTCCATGATTGCGCACCACTCGTCACGAGTCTTTGCTTTCATTACTTCTTGCAAGCGAATCTTTAGTCCAGGCCACATTGACTGATCCATCTGCTTTGCGAAATCGGCATCGCCTTCAAGCCCGGTGAGTTTCATGAGTTCTGCATAGAACTGAGGCTCAATAGAACCGAGCGAGATGTACTTGCCGTCTTTGCATTCGAACACGTCATAGAAGTGCGCGCCAGTATCAAGAAGGTTTGTGCCTGGCGCATTTTCATTGAAGATGCCCATGGACTTGAACGACCAGAACATGGTCATGAGAACTGCCGCACCATCAACCATTGCAGTGTCAACAACTTGACCTTTGCCAGACTTCTGTGCCTCAAGCAACGCGCAGACAACGCCATATGCAAGGAACATTCCGCCGCCGCCGAAGTCTCCAACCATGTTGAGCGGTGGCACTGGTGCTTCACCTGCGCGAGCGAAATGTGCAAGCGAACCGGATAACGAGATGTAGTTGATGTCGTGGCCTGCGGCTTGGGCGTACATGCCCTCTTGTCCCCAACCTGTCATACGGCCAAACACGATGCGCGGGTTACGTGCCTGACACACGTCAGGACCAACACCAAGACGCTCCATTACCCCTGGGCGGAAACCTTCGATGATTGCATCAGCCTTTTCAACCAATTGCAACAATGCTTCAACACCCTCTGGGCTCTTCAGATCAAGAGCGATGTTCTTGCGTCCACGCAACATCAGGTCACCTGCAGGTGTTGATGGAGGCGTGCCACGCACTGCCTGCGCGCGATCAACACGGATGATTTCAGCACCCATGTCGGCGAGCAACATGGCAGCAAACGGGCCAGGCCCAATGCCAGCGATTTCAATGATCTTGTATCCAGTAAGTGGTCCAGACATGACTAATTCCTTTTGTAGTTGTGAAGCGAAGGGTTATGAAGCGCGGCGTGCGTGTGACGAGATGGCGTCAACAAATACTGGCCACAGCGGAAGTGGCACATCGTGGCCCATATCTGTGACGAACAGGAATACAGAGCCCGGAATGAGTTCTGCCGTGCGCTCGCCTCCTGACGGAGTGAGCAATTCGTCGTCACGGCCGTGAATAACAAGTGTCGGGGTCTTCAGATTGCGAAGCTTGTCGCTGCGATCGCCTGATGCGTAAATGGCTGCAAGTTGACGGTGTGAACCCTCTGGGTAAAAGCTTCTGTCGAATTCACGGGCTGCGCGAGCTTTTGCTTCTTCCAAATCGAAATACTTCTTTGAGCACCACACGGCCCAGTTGGCTGCACTTTCAATGTAAGTAGCACGGTCAGGTGATGGTGGCGCTAGCAAAGTGTTGAGCGCTGCTTCTGTTGGAGTTCCGTATGCAAGGTCACCAGTGACAGACATGATGCTGACGAGACTCTGTGTGCGATGCGCGTGCTCAATTGCCACCGTCTGAGCAATCATGCCGCCCATTGATGCACCAATAATGTGCGCCTTGTCAATGCCGAGATGATCGAGTACTCCCATCGCATCTGCTGCCATGTCAGACAACGTGTACGGAACTGGCACTGTGACTGTTTCACCCATAGCTGCCTGCATGGTGACTTTGTCTGTTTCCACCATGACCCCGTCATGTTTGTACGACAAACCGCAATCGCGATTATCGAAGCGCACAATGTGGAAACCCTGCTCGACAAACAGATGCAAGAAGTCTTCCGGCCAAGCAGTCATCTGAGCACCAAAGCCCATGATCCACAACAAGGTGGGGTTCTTTGGATCACCCAAAGTGTCGTATTCGATATTGATTCCGTTTGGCAAGATGGCTTGAGGCATCTGTCTATTCTCACAGGTAGACATGCCCATGAGAAAAGCGGAGAAATCAGCTGAGTAGGCGTCTCTTTTGCTCTAGGAATTCGTCATCAGTGATGGTTCCTCGGTCACGCAGTGCTTCCAGCCGCTCTATTTCGCCTGCAATGCTCATCGACCCTGGCGTGGCCTCAGACCGCATCCCACCTCGTGCCTGAATGGTTGAGTGAATGATGTTCTGCACTCTTTCAGGCTGAGCGATATCAGTAAATGTCTGTTGGCCATCTTGACCACCCGATTCGATGAGCAAATCACCAACGCCAATCATCCGCTCCACTACTGATTGGCTGAAGTTCACGTTGTTCACTCGTTCCAGAGGGATTTCAACCCCGTCTCGAGATACAACGCCTTGTCTGTAAATGAGCCGATGGGATGTGACGACGAAATACGTGGTGCGCCATTTGATGACATGCACCAATACCCAGGCAGCACTCACGATGATGGCAGCCATTCCCAGATATCCAATGGCATCTTCGAAGAATCCAGATGGCATCTGAGCCCGCAGCAGCAGGGTCAGAAACATCGATCCGAGGAGAGTTGAGACTGACGACCCGAAATACCACCAGTGCGGATGGAGGTCTAAAACGATGTTTTCGTAGTCATTCAGCAATCGCCGAGGAAAGGGCATGGAAGAAAGGGTACAACCGCCTAGTTTCAAGGCGTGACATTCCTGCACCAGCCCCAGACAGAATCCGGCCATACGGCTGATTCCGTGCTCGCTGGCCTTGATGCTCAACAGCGTGAAGCAGTCACCGCGCCAATTGGCATTGTTGTGGTGCGTGCCGGTGCAGGTTCTGGCAAAACAACTGTTCTTACTCGTCGCATTGCGTGGAGAACTTTGTCTGGAACTGCAGATATTGAAAAAACTCTTGCAATTACGTTTACGCGACAAGCCGCAACTGAAATGCGAACGCGTCTTGCACGATTCGAACTTGACGGCCGACCCACCATTGGCACATTTCATGCAATTGCTCGTCGACTGATGTTGCAAAACTTACAAGACCGCAACAGAAGAGCGCCCGTGATTGTCAACAACAGATCATCGCTGATGTCATCGTGTATGGGCGACGACGCCAAACATGGTGGCGTCATGGACATGTTGTCCGCAATTGATTGGGCTCATGCACACATGATTGCGCCAGATGCCGCAGCCTCAGCTCTCGCATCTGCTGGAATGAAAGTACCACTTCCTGCACTTCGCTTTACTGAAGTGTTCAAAACCTACGAGCAGACAAAACGCAAACGTGGCGTTATTGACCTCAATGATTTCATGACCTCCGTTGTCACTGAAGCAGCTAAAGACCCGAGGTATGCCGAATCAATTCGCTTTCAGTATCGCCATGTTTCAGTTGACGAAGCCCAAGACATGAACCCATTGCAATATGCATTCCTGAAAGTTCTGTTGCCGGCTAACCCTGATGTGTTTTTAGTGGGCGACCCGAACCAGGCAATTTACGGATTCAACGGCGCAGACAAAGACTTGTTCGATTCGCTTCCAGGGTTCTCGACTGGCGCCAATGTTGTTTCATTGCCATCGAACTACCGGTGCACTCCTGAAATCGTAAAGATCGCGGTTGACTCGCTTGCTAAGGACGGTCAAATTGCAGACGCGGTGTCGCAGCGCCCCAGTGGTGCAGTAGTGCGACTAGAGCGGTGTGCAACTGAAGCAGCAGAGCAACAACTCATCACCAAGCTTGTGACGCGTGCTCATTCCTCTGAAAGGTCGTGGAGCGATATCGCGGTTTTGGTGCGCATAAATACAGTGGCCGATGGTATTCGTGACCAATTGATTGCTGCCGGAATCCCTGTTCGGTCATCGCGCAGAGGCGGTGCATGGGCCCGTGCGGTTGCCGCTGCCACCTCATTGACTGGCCGCGATGATTTAGCCACGTGGGCTGCGGACATTCTCGATACGGGTGAATACACACCCGACGACGCCGATTTCCAAATTGCAAAATTGGTCCGTGATTTTCTTGATGCGCATCGCTCAGGCGGAGTTGACGGGCGCACGTTTGGTTCGTGGCTCGTAACATCAGCAGACATTGCAGAAACAGATGGCGTTGAAGTACTCACCTTTCACGCAGCCAAAGGTCGTGAGTGGTCATATGTCGTCGTTGCCGGAATGGAAAAGGGCCTACTTCCCCACCGCAGTGCGCGCACTGGCGCTGCCCGTAGCGAAGAAGCACGCCTTGCCTACGTAGCGCTTACCCGCGCAGCCGATGAACTTGTTGTCACATGGACCGACCAACGAAACACAAAATCGTCCGGGCCTTCGCCCTTCTTACCCTCCGTCACAACTTCAGTTCCTGTTATCGATGCACCACCAGAAGAGTTGCGCCGAATCGCTCGCCTGCGCCCACAACAAGACCCACTTGCAGTTGCGCTTGAAGAATGGCGCCAACAGAAATCTCGCGTTAGCCGCATGGAGCCAAATGGCATCTTGACTACGACACAATTGCGCAACATTGTTCGAGACAAACCATCTACAGAAGACGGTATCGCCGGCCTCACCGACATTATTTTTGCTCGCCGCTACGCAGCAGAACTAATAGCAACAATTAATGCTGCGCTGGGCCGCTGAGGTCGCGACCCTTTCGCAATTTGTCCATCAACTCGGTGGGCATAGATAAGAAAACAGCTTCTGCTTCAGCACACAAAGTGTCGCCGATATGTGAAGTTCCTTTTGTAAAAATCTTGCGTCCTTCGATGCGATCAACCCAACCGCGATACACAATTTCTTGATGCAGTGGCGTTGGTGCGCGGTACTTAATGGTCAATGTTCCGGTCATTCCGGGACGACCAGTGAGAGATTGCGTCATGCCAAGCACTTCATCGAAAGCAGCAGCGATATATCCGCCATGTACGTGACCTGGTGGTCCTTCATACGGTTCTGTAAACGTGGCTGTTCCTGCTATCAGTCCGAATTCACCAAACGACTCATCCTTTTCCATTGTCATCGGCATCGACAGCGGATTCATGGCCCCATAAAACGGGCTGCGATCCGTGAAGTGAGATTCAGCAGCGGCGCTACCAGGAATGCCATCAGGAGCATTGACGCTCTCGAGTGCCAGAGAGATGTGGGCAATCGCAGTGTCAAGATCTTCGATACGTGCAGTCGACATAAACGAATCCCGAATAAGTTGACGCGTCACTGACGCAA
The DNA here is from genome assembly GCA_030729045.1 of Ilumatobacteraceae bacterium. Classification (GTDB taxonomy): domain Bacteria; phylum Actinomycetota; class Acidimicrobiia; order Acidimicrobiales; family Ilumatobacteraceae; genus UBA2093. The sequence continues at coordinate 19,520 of JANQYF010000001.1, read as the reverse complement.
GACGAACCCGCGCCTTGTCGGCGTCGGTTAACTCTGTATTTCGATCATGGAAAGATGGAAACGAAACGCTTTCAGATTGTTCTGAATCTGAAGTACTCACCGCGGGCCAACTGTCAATAACACGGGTGCATGATCACTTGGCTTCTCGCCTTTACGAGCATTGCGGTCGACCTCGGACGAAACCGACCGTTCTGCAACCGATTTAGTAGCAAGCAATAGGTCAATACGCATGCCATGGCCTTTATGGAACGAACCATTTCGGTAATCCCACCACGAGTACAAGCCGGCTTCGTCATGGAATCTGCGATATGTATCTTCCATACCGAACGCATTGACATGAGCCAGCGCATCGCGCTCTGGCTGACTGACATGTGTGGCGCCTTCAAACGCTGCCATGTCGTATACGTCACGATCTTCAGGGGCGATATTGAAATCTCCCGCAACCACAACATCATCGGCTGGCGAACACGACGCATCAAGGTGTTGACGCAAACGCGCCATCCACGACAGTTTGTATTGGTAGTGATCATTGTCGAGTTCACGGCCGTTAGGCACATACACAGAACTCACTCGCACTCCCCCGCATGTTGCAGAAATGATTCTGGCTTCATGGTCTGGTTCCACACCGTCAGCGAAGTTGGCAACAACATTGTCAAGACCAACGCGAGACAAAATGGCAACTCCGTTCCACTGGCCTTGACCAAAGTGGGCACTTTCATAGCCCAATTCAGCAATAGCTTCAGTGGGAAACTTGTCTTGCGCCAATTTAGTCTCCTGCAAACACACCACTTCAGGCGTGTTTGCTTCTAACCATTCCTGTACACGAGGCAAACGTGCCTTCAGCGAGTTGACGTTCCATGTAACAATGACCACGCCTTGACGGTAGTAGGAATGTCCCTACATTGACCAACTGAAGTGCAGTTAGCGCTTTTTTGCTGGTGCTTTTTTGGCAACAGCTTTTTTGACTGACGCTTTCGCTGGGGCCACTTTTTTCACTGCGACAACTTTTTTCGCTGGCGCCTTTGCAGCAACAACTTTTTTCGCGGGCGTTTTTGCAGCAACAACTTTCTTCGCAGGCGCAGTCTTCTTTGCCGGTGCAGCCTTCTTTGCCACTACTGCCTTCTTCACGGGCGCGGTCTTCTTTGCAACTGATGGTTTGCCCGATGGCTTGGTTACAGCATCAACAACACCTGGCACCGCAAGATCAACACTGCGTCGCGCTGGGGTGTAGCCAACAACAGTCAACGTCACGGAATCACCAATAGTGAAGATGTCGCGTGCGCTACGTGGTTGAGGATTTGCCATGTTGCGAAGAGGTACGTAGCCGGAGATACCGCCGATAAGAGCTGTAATTCCATTTGCTGCGTATGACTCGACAACAGCTTTTACCTTTGAACCAACGGGATGTTTTTCAACAAACTGCAAATACGGCATGAGTTCATTTGCCATTTTGGCTTTAACGCTCGGTGGTGGAGCTTTGGGAACCGGCATTGGCTTGCTTGCTTCCGGACTTGCAGTCGGAGATTCTTTCTTCACAACTTTTCCTGTTTTCACAGAACGACGGCTCGTAGCCCCACGCACCGGAAGACGCTCGACAAACACCCAGCCAACAAGTGGCACGGGCTTTCCGCCGATGAGGCGGCCTTCATCAAAAAGCCACTTGTACTTACCGTGAAATTCTTGATAGCTGTCATTCGACAAGATGGACGCATTCACCTTGTCTGCGATTGCCAACACAAATGCATCGCCTCGGCCAACTGCACCCGCCGGAGGCGCAACGAGTTCATTATTGGCAATTGCCTTTTCAAACTCTGCAGATTCTTTTTTGGCGATTCGGTGTCCAAACGTTGCATCAACAACGACTGAAACCTTTGCATTTTTGAATTCATCCATCAAGGCCATGACGGCTTCATGGAGTTGGGCGAGGCTGGGAACTGATCGACCCTCTGTTGCAATGTTCGATCCGTCGACGATGATGTGTTTTGTCACCCATTCAGTCAAGCACCCGAACCCGTCAACTGATGGGCAATCCGTCTAGCCTGTCGCCCGTGATACATAAGGAAATTCGTGCTGTTCTCTGGGATTTTGGCGGGGTCATCCTTTCCAGCCCATTTGAGGCCTTTAATCGCTACGAAACGGCATCTGGACTGCCGTTAGATCACATTCGGCGGGTGAATTCCACCAATCCGGATGGGAACGCCTGGGCCCTCCTTGAGCGCAATGACATCTCGCCCCTTGAGTTCGACGCCCTCTTTGCCTCAGAAAGCGAGGCCCTTGGCCACCGGATTCCGGGAGCCGACGTGCTTGCCCTGCTGTCTGGCGAAGTGCGCCCCGCCATGGTTGCTGCCCTTGACCGTGTTATCGCCTATGGGTACCGCACAGCGTGCCTGACCAACAATGTGGTGTCGACTACGCCCGACCCGTCACCGCGCCAAATTGAAGTAGCGGCAATCATGAAGAAGTTTGATCATGTTGTGGAAAGCAGCAAGGTCGGTTGCAGAAAACCAGAGCCGCGCTTTTATGAGATTGCCTGTGAATTAGTAGGCGTCTCGCCTGACGAATGCGTATTTCTCGATGACTTAGGTGTGAATTTGAAGCCAGCGGCAGCAATGGGGATGCGCACCATCAAAGTTGGAGACCCAACTATTGCTCTTCGTGAACTTTCAGACCATTTGGGTCTTCAGTTTTAGAAACCTGAAAACGTTTCGTCCATGAGGTCGCCATGTTCTTGGTCATGAATAGCTTTTGAACCTGTTGCAGGGCTACCCGAAGCCACGCGCGCTGTATGACGCAAGTCGTATCCACGTTCTTTCACACGCCAGATGAGATGTTCAACGAACTGCCAAGCACCCATGTTTTCTGGCTCTTCTTGAAGCCAGACAATCTCTTTTGCATTCGGATACGAGGCAATCACGTCATTGATCTGATCAATCGGGAATGGATACAACTGCTCAACACGAACGACAGCCACAGGGGCGACTCGCTTATCGCGTTCTGACATGGCATCCCATGCCACTTTTCCGCTGCACAGAATGATGCGCTTGACCGATGCTTTGTCAGCAACAAATGGATCATCCAATACTTCTTGGAATGAACCAGAGGTCACGTCCTCAAGACGTGAGCGACTTTCTTTCATACGCAATGGTTGCTTCGGGGTGAAGATAACCAATGGCTTGCGAATATCACGGTGTAATTGACGACGCAATACGTGGAAGAACTGAGCAGCAGTCGTTGCATTGACAACTTGAATGTTGTCTTCTGCGCATGATTGCAAGAACCGCTCTACGCGTGCACTGGAATGCTCTGGGCCTTGACCTTCGAAACCATGAGGCAACAACAGCACCAATCCGTTTTGTTGCTTCCATTTATCTTCAGCTGCCACCAGGTATTGGTCGAGCACAATCTGTGCACCATTGATGAAGTCACCAAACTGTGCTTCCCACATGGTGAGAGTGTTGCGGTTCGTGTGCGCGTAGCCGTATTCGAAACCAAGTGCTGCATACTCAGACAAAAGTGAGTCGTACACCCAGAATTTGCCTGTTGCACCTGGTAATTGTTGAAGCGGTATGAAGTCGGTTTCGTTTTCATAGTCAACCAATGCTGCATGGCGATGTGCGAATGTTCCACGACGAGAATCCTCGCCCATTAAGCGAACGTCAAAACCTTCCAACAGCAACGAACCAACGGCAAGTGCTTCACCTATTGCCCATTCAAAGTCCCCATCTTTTTCGAAAGCTGTTTCACGCGCTGCGAACTGACGAACAAGCTTCGGATGAGGCGTGAAGTCGGCCGGGTAATTCGTCAACTGCTTGAAGATTCGATCAAATGTTGCTTTGTCGATAGCAGTATTCACATGAGGCAATACGCCAACTGGCACTGGCGGCTTTGCAGCCTTCACCTTTTCAGGTGCATGTGAGCGAGTGTCGTCAAGTGCAGTCTGAAGCTTGCTCTGATAATCCTGCAGAACCTGTTCTGCAACTTCAAGACTGATGTCGCCACGCTTGACCAACTGTTCGACATACATCTTGCGGACACTTCGCTTCTCAGCAATGGCCTTGTACATCAATGGCTGCGTGTAGCTCGGATCGTCGCCTTCGTTGTGTCCATGCAAGCGATAGCAGAGCATGTCAATCACAACATCTTTATGGAAGCGCTGGCGGTATTCGAACGCTAGGCGCGCAACTCGTGCACATGCTTCTGGGTCATCACCGTTCACGTGGAAAATTGGTGCTTGAACCGTCTTTGCAACATCTGTTGCATAGATCGAGGAGCGTGCATACTTTGGAGCAGTGGTGTAGCCAATTTGGTTGTTAACAACCAAGTGAATGGTGCCACCAACGCGATAGCCGGAGATATCACTCATGGCGAGACCTTCAGCAACAATGCCTTGTCCGGCAAACGCCGCATCACCATGCATCAGAAGTGGGAGAACACTGAACGCAAACGGAGGTTCGATTTTGTCTTGTTTCGCACGAACCATTCCGAGAACAACACCATTGACTGTTTCCAAATGGCTTGGGTTTGCGGCTAGTTCTACAGCAATTTCATTTCCTGCAGCAGAGGTGTACGTACCTTGAGCTCCAAGGTGATATTTCACGTCGCCACTTCCCTGTACTGAATCAGAACTGATGTGACCTTCAAATTCCTTGAAGATCTGCTCGTAGTTCTTACCCATCACATTTGCCAAAACATTCAGTCGACCACGATGCGGCATACCGACTACAACGCCGTCAAGGTTCTGATCAGCAGCAGCAGAGATGATCTCATCGATGATCGGAATCATCGACTCAGACCCTTCGAGACCGAATCGCTTTGTACCGACATACTTTGTCGCGAGGAACTTTTCAAACGCTTCAGCAGCATTCAAGCGTTCGAGAATACGCAACTTCTCATCAAGCGTTGGCGTAAAAGTTGCGCCTTCTACTTTTGATTGAATCCAACGCTGTTCATCAGTGTTCTGAATATGCATGTACTCAATACCGATGGTGCGGCAATAGGCATCACGCAGGACGCCAAGCAATTCATCAAGAGTCATCTTGTGACTTCCTGCTACTCCGCCTGTGAGGAATTCACGTTCAAGATCCCAAATGGTGAGTCCGTATGTTGCAAGATCCAGTTCACGCGGCAAGCGTGGTGCCTTCCAATGCAATGGGTCAATATCGGCAATGAGGTGACCACGCACACGATGAACTCGAACAAGCGTGCTGACCTGCATCTGCTTTTCCATCATGGTTTCTTCACGATTCATTGGCGAAGCATCAGATGACCATTCGACTGGCTGGTATGGAATCTCTAGGCTGCGAAAGATGTCGTTGTAGAAGCCGTGGCCACCCAACAACAATTCGTGAACTCGCTTCAAGAACAATCCACTCTCTGCACCTTGAATGATGCGGTGGTCGTACGTACTTGTCACCGTGACAACTTTTGAGACTCCAAGAGCGTTCAAGTTTGCAGGGTCACTGCCTTGGAATTCGGCTGGGTAATCAATAGACCCGACTCCGACAATGACACCTTGTCCCGGCATCAGACGTGGAACTGACTGAACAGTTCCGATGGTGCCCGGGTTTGTAATTGAAACGTTTGCACCTTGGAAGTCAGCAATCGTGAGCTTGTTTGCCTTTACTTTGCGAACAATGTCGTCGTATGCAACAAGGAAGCCAGCGAAACTCAGCGTGTCGGCATTCATCAATACGGGAACAACCAACGAACGAGTTCCGTCGCCCTTATCAACATCAACCGCGAGCCCAACATTGACATGTGGGTGGCGAACAAGTTGTGGCTTTCCGTCAGCGGCAACTGCGTATGCGTTACGCATGTTTGGAACAGCATCAGAAATAGCACGAACAATGGCGTGGGCAATGATGTGTGTAAACGAAACTTTTGAAAGACCGTGCAGAGAGCGGTAATCGTTGATGACTTTACGATTGACTTCCAACAGACGCGCTGGCACGTTGCGGAAACTGGTAGCAGTAGGAACAGAGAGGCTCTTTTCCATATTCGTCACAATTGCTGCACCAACGCCACGCAACGGCTCCAAAGAAGACCCTTCAGGAACAGACACCGGAGCAACAGGTGCCGACGGCTGAGGAACTACAGAGCCGTTCGAGCTTGCGAGAGGCGAAGGAGTTGCTGCAGGCGTCGGAGCGGCTGAAGAAACGGGCGACGCAGGCGCTGCAGGAGCCGAAGCGGCTGACGCAGCAGTAGCAGAAGCGCTTCGGTAGTCGCTGAAAAACTCGCGCCATGCCTCACTCACTGAGTTCTGATCTGCGCGATATCGCTCGTACATTTCCTCTACGAGCCATGAGTTCGCACCAAAGTCTTGCGTACGGTCAGCTATGTCTGCCATTGTCGCCTCGATCACTGCCCTACTGGGCGCTTGGGCACCATTTCGTCTGATGCCACGGACGCCATTGTCCGCGTGACAAATGGTACTTGCCCAGATCGCTCCGAGCCGACCTATTGCATCAATTCACTAGTAAATTCAGTCTCATGAAACGTCTTCTTTCCTTCACGGCCTCAGTGGCTCTTCTGACAGCCTGCAGCGGTGGCGGAACCTCTGCCCCAGCAGAAACTCTGCCAACTGGCGCCTTCGTGGTCACCGCCGTATCGGGCCTTCGCTTTGACGCCGAGTCGTACGGCCCGGTCACTGCCGGTTCAATCGTGTTCGGCTACAAAAACGATGACTCCATACGTCACACACTTATTCTCGCTAAAGGAGATATCAAGGTTCCGAACTTCAAATTGGTTGTTGACAAAAAAGGTGACGTCGACTCAGGTCCTGTGACATTGGATGCCGGCACGTACACAATCATCTGTGATGTGCCTGGGCACAGCAACATGAAGGCAACACTGACAGTCGAATAAGTATTTACTCAAAGAATGTAAAAGGGCCGCCCCGTTGGGGCGGCCCTTTTACATGTCGAAGTTGTTAGCCCATGAACACAATGGAAAGAACGAAGAAGACAACCCACAAGACAACCGATGAGATGATTGCGTTTTTGTGACTCTCGTATGGCCACAGCATCTTGTTGCCAGCCTTGATGCCACCAAAAATTCCGATTGCGTTCAATTCAAACAATGCAATGATTGCAAGTGAGATGAAAAGGAACGTGTAGGCATTAGCTGTTGTTGCCTCAAATGCTTCTGAATAAAGGTGAGCCGAACCAACCATGTAGAACAACATGGGAACTGAGAACACCGTGTTCATGCGTGAAGCAAGAAGCGCCTTACGTCCACATGTTGCGGCATCTGGGTTGGCTTCGCCACCTGCAAGCACATTGGCTGCATTAGCAATTACAACTTTTTGGTTCTTCCAGATGATCATCCATACGTTGGCAGCCATCAGAATTCCCATGATCATGCCGACCGAGATAACAGCGTTCTTTGCGTTAGCTGGATCTGAACCTGCATGGTTCATGAAATCCTGCATGTAGTCAGGAAGAACTCCAACAATGAGAAGTCCGGTCGCAAGTGTTGCGATTGACGCCCAACGGAACCACCACAATGCGCGAGTCGCGATTTGGGTGACGGTGATGTTGCGAGCCTTGCCTTCGTCGCCGTAGGCAGCGAGGCCTGGCACCTGAACGAAGTTGAAGTAGTAGAGCAAACCAATCCAGGTAATGCCCGCAAGGATATGCAGGTAACGGAACCAAAAATTTCCGATTGTGTACTGATCAAACAACGATGCTGCGGTCATGAAATTTCCCTTTTCTAGGTGTCCATCGGCTGGACAAGACTCCAAGGTAACAGCCCAAAGGGGTGGACAGGCGGAACTTGCCATCGCCGAACTAACCTCATAGAACCATGGCACACGAGTTCATCTATACCTGTTACAAGTTGGCTCGGTTTTACCCACCAGACCGCACCATTCTCGAGAACATCTCCCTCTCCTTCTATCCAGGGGCCAAAATCGGCGTTATCGGCTCAAACGGCAGTGGTAAGTCCAGTTTGTTGCGAATCATGGCCGGCCGAGACGATGGATACACCGGCGAAGCCCGCCTTACCCCCGGATTCACTGTCGGCCTCCTCGAGCAGGAACCACAGCTCGACATGACCAAAGATGTGCTCGGCAACGTAATGGATGGCGTAGCCCCCATCCGAGACCTCCTTGACAAATACGACGAAGTCATGGCCATGTGGGGAGACCCCGACGCTGACTACGACAAGGTCGGAGCCCTGCAGGCAGATCTTGAAGCGAAAATCGAAGCTGCCGATGCATGGAGCCTTGACCGCAACGTAGAAATCGCCATGGACGCATTGCGCTGTCCTCCAAACGACGCTGATGTTTCGAAATTGTCTGGTGGTGAAAAGCGTCGTGTTGCGTTGTGTCGTTTGTTGCTGTCGCGCCCTGACCTACTTCTTCTTGACGAACCTACGAACCACCTTGACGCCGAGAGCGTTGATTGGCTCGAGCGTTTCTTGAAGGAATACCCAGGCACCGTTGTTGCAATTACGCACGACCGTTACTTCCTTGACAATGTTGCCAGCTGGATTCTTGAACTTGACCGTGGTCGCGGTTTCCCATTTGAAGGCAACTACACCTCGTGGCTAGAGCAAAAGCAGACTCGTCTCGAAGGCGAAGAAAAACTGAGCGACACGCGTACACGTACATTGCAGCGCGAACTTGAATGGGTGAAGATGTCACCAAAAGCGCGTCAAGCAAAAGGTAAAGCTCGTCTTGCTGCATATGACAAGTTGCATGCAGAAGCGATGGCTGCAGAACGTGGCCCTGACAAATTGGAAATCGCAATTCCTGCCGGCCCACGTTTGGGAGACAACGTCATTGTTGTAGAAAACCTCACCAAGGGCTTCGGCGATCGTTTGCTCATTGAAGACTTGTCGTTCTCATTGCCGCCCGCTGGCATTGTGGGAATCATCGGCCCGAACGGTGCTGGTAAGACAACGTTGTTCAGCATGCTCACAGGACAAGAAGCTCCCGACTCTGGCACTGTCACAGTTGGCGACACAGTTCAACTCAGTTATGTCGACCAGAATCGCGATTCACTTGACCCGACGAAGTCTGTGTACGAAGAAATCACAGAAGGCGTTGAACACATGAAAGTGGGCGGACGCGAAATTCATGGTCGCGCGTATGTGGCAAGTTTCAACTTCAAAGGCGCAGATCAGCAGAAGCTTGTTGGCGATCTTTCCGGTGGCGAACGCAACCGTGTTCACTTGGCAAAGGTTCTTAAGCGAGGCGGAAACGTATTACTGCTGGACGAACCAACGAACGACCTCGACGTTGACACATTGCGCGCACTAGAAGATGCTCTCGATCAGTTCCCTGGTTGTGCAGTAGTCATCAGCCACGATCGCTGGTTCCTTGACCGCATTGCTACGCACGTTCTTGCGTTTGAAGGCGACAGCCAAGTGCGCTGGTTCGAAGGAAACTTCTCTGAATACGAATCATGGCGACACAAAGAACTTGGTTCTGCTGCTGACCAGCCTCACCGCATCAAATACAAGCCCCTTTCTCGGTAACCACATGTCATTGCGACTGATTCGAACTTTGTGCTTTGGTGCCTTCTTGACAGGACTGCCCGCAATCATCGTGTCGTCCATTCGTGGAAACAATGAAGGGTGGGTTCTGACGTTCGGAATGATCACGGCTATTGCAGCAATCATTCTCATCGCTGTTACAGCGACTACGTCAACAAAACGCATTGATGTCTTTAATGAGATTGAAGCAGAACGTGTAGAACTGCGTATCCGCCAACTAGTTGAAGCTGGTGCTAACGAAGTTGAAGTTCGGGCTTTGGTGCGCGACGCTCTTAATCTGTCTCGCGGCGAGCAGTGACCAACGCGGAACTTTTCGATTCGTGGAAAACACTGAACGACCACGACCTCGCTGTCGAACTTGCACGCGTCACTGGTCAACTATTAACAGAACATCGTGAAGTAACTATTGAGCGCGGTACGACACAGTGGCAATTGAAAGATTCCGGCGACTTACTTGCTCATAACTTTCTCATGGAAGCATTCACTGCAGTGCGTCCTTCCGATGCAGTGCTGTCGGAAGAAGGTTCCGATGACCGACGCCGACTCACATCAGATCGCGTGTGGATTGTTGACCCTCTTGATGGCACCAATGAATACGGCGAGGGTCGTGCTGATTGGGCAGTACATATTGCACTATGGGAACGTGATGCGTTAACCGCTGGCGCTGTGTCGCTTCCCAGTATCGACGCCGTTTTCGGAACTGACCCCGGTTTTGTGGTGCCACCGAAAGAAGGGGCGAAACCACGCCTTGTCACATCACGTAATCGTGCACCCTACGCAGCAGTGCTAGTCGCTGAACATCTTGATTGCGATGCGTTTCGCTTGGGAAGCGCTGGCGCAAAGGCCATGTCAATCCTTATGGGTGAAGCGGACATCTATGTTCACGACGGCGGCATGTACCAATGGGATTCTGCTGCACCCGCAGCAGTTGCACTTGCTGCTGGTCTGCACGTGAGCCGCATTGATGGCTCCCCTCTTGAATACAACACACCAGATACTTGGTTGCCAGATTTCTTTGTGTGTCGTCCCGAATACACCGATGCAATTTTGCATGCAATATGGGGTCGCGATCCTCGATGACCGAAACGGTTCTCGTCACTATTGATGGCGCAGTTGCCACTGTCTCCCTGAATAGACCTCATCGCCATAACGCATGGACGGGCCGCATGCATGCTGAATACAAATCTGCGATGTCGGCTCTCGATGCAAACACAACCGTTCGTGCCATTGTTGTTACCGGCGCCGGAAATACTTTCTGTGTTGGTGGAGACTCAGAGGCACTTGCCGGTCACGCAGATCGCGGCGGATACGACCCTGGCGAATCAGTGAATGTCTCAAACCCTGGCACCAATCTTGCGTCAGAATTCGACCATGATCTTGCATGGCACTACGGACTGCGCGTACCCGTGATTGCTGCAATAAATGGCGCATGCGCTGGTATTGGACTCGCACTCACGTTGTTCTGCGACCTTCGATTCATTTCTGCAACAGCAAAGTGCACCACTGCTGCACCAAAATTGGGCTTGCCGGCCGAATACGGAATGAGCTGGACACTGCCGCGCATTGTTGGCGTCACTCGTGCTGCCGACCTGTTGTTGTCAGGACGTGTTTTCACTGGTGAGGAAACTCGTGATTGGGGATTATGGAATGGCGTTGCACCAGATGGAGCGGGTGCTCTTGCCATGGCACAACAATGGGCCCAATCGCTTGCAACCTCCGCAGGCCCAACTGCTGTTGCCACAACCAAAACACAGATCTACCGTGATCTCATTCGTCATGATGTCGGAGCGTCAGTTGATGAGTCAATTGCTCTGATCAATGACGCGACACAAACTGCTGAATACCGCGAAGGTGTTGCTGCCTTACGCGACAAACGCCCACCGCAGTTTTAACCTGCGGAGACGTACGCGCAGAGGTCAAACAAATTGCCATCCAAGTCGGCAAAGTTTGCAATAAGGCCATATGGCTCACTACGCATTGGTCGAGTTTCAACAGCACCCAATCGCAAGATGCGCTCGCGCTCGTTCGGAAAATCACTCGTGGAACATGAGAGGTCTATGTGAATCGAACCTGCAACATGTTCACCGCGCTGAAAACCCATAGTGCGACCGCCGTTTGTATCTCCAAGAAGTATCCACCTGTCGCCATCTTCACGTTCAATCTCTTGCAAGCCAAGTAGTTCAGCCCAGAAATTTGCTAACTCATTAGTGCGAGGTGAATTCAGCGTCACAATGTCAAAGCGGCTAGCAGTCACAGCATCACCATTTCGGTTCGTGTTGGCCGAGGTTAGGTACTGGACCATACGTTGGCGTGTATCCGTCGAAATCAACAGGTGAATTCACTGCGCGATATGGCGCTTCACCTGGTTGTGGCGTCATGTCAATGAATGCACCCGACGCAATAACTTGAGGGTCATTGATTGCATCAGGGATTGAGTTAAGCGGCGCCCACCACACATCTTCTGCATCAAACCGCGAGGTCCAGTATGCGTAGTCCTGTGTCGCAAAGTGCGAATCGAGAACCGAAATGATTTCTTCTGCATTTACAGCGCGAGTTCGCGCATTCTTGAAGTTTTCAATTGCAGCCAAATCTTGACGATCAATCGCCTTCAAGAATCCAGGCCAATGACGATCTGCTTCAAGGCCAAGCAACCAAAAAGCTCGACCGTCAGCACAGCGATAGCAATTCACTTGCGGAGCTGGGTTGCGATGACGAGGCCGTGTGCTTTGTCGTTTTCCGTAACGTAGGTACACGCCAAAATCCCAGCCGATTGTGTAGATACCTGTGCGCAACAAACTGGTGGAAACTACACGCCCTTTTCCTGTTCGTTCACGGTCAAATAAAGCAGCCATAACTCCAGATGCAAGCGCCATTCCTGTTGTGTGATCGCCCTGGCCACTACGAATTCCTGGTGGCAATTCATCGGGAGCAACTGTTGTGTGCGCTAAACCACTGCGTGCCCAGAATGCACCAATGTCATACCCGGCTTTATCAACATCAGGACCCGCTAATCCGTAGCCAGTGATGATGCCGTAAATCAGTCGTGGAAATTTCGCAGTCAGAGTTTCTGCATCGAGACCAAGACGTTGCAAACCAGCAGGCCGAACATTGGTAACAAAAATGTCCGCTTCGCTAATGAGGGTCATCATGGTTTCTAAATCGGCGTCGATACGCAGGTCAAGAACTACTGATCGTTTCCCGCGATTATCAATCTCGAACGGAGGCACCCCCACTTGGTCGCCCACTCCTAATGCTCCGAACACGGCACGCTGCGGGTCGCCGGTTGGCGGCTCAATCTTCAGTACATCTGCGCCCCAGTCGGCCAGCATTCCTGTGACAGCTGGCCCAGCAACCCACACGCCCAGTTCGACTACTTTGACTCCTTGAAGTGGTGCGTTAGACATGTGATCCCCCGTGCGCTTAGTGCGTGAACCATTGTGTCGCATTTCGCCCCCACAAGGCGTGTGGGAGCAACTCTCCACGGCAGAATGATTCGATGACAGAACGACCGAATGACCTTTCCTGGGGCAATTTCTCTGATTCAGGTCCGTGGGTCCTTGATCGCGACACCATTGCATGGTCGCAGGTAGCCATCGTCCTTCGTGCCGCAGCGCAAAAAGAAGTGCCGTCTCTTATTCGAGCCCGCCGCATTCCTCCGCTTGGCCGACTTGTAGTCGTTGTTGCACATCTTGGCTGGGCATTGCTTCCGTGGTTCATCCAAAAGAAGCGCAACAAGTTTGCGACCCCTGAAGATTCGCGCACATACATGTCTCTTCGTTTGCGCAAAGCAATTGAGAAACTTGGTGCAACGTACATCAAGCTCGCCCAAATCATTTCTAGCGGTGAAGGGTTGTTTCCTACCGAACTCGTAATTGAATTCAAGAAATGCCGCGATCAAGTTCCACCACAACCTTGGAACACCGTGAAGCTCATTGTTGAACAAGATTTGGGTGCCCGACTGGAAGACGTGTTCGCCAATTTCGAACAGCAGTCTCTCGCTGCAGCATCAATTGCTCAAGTGCACCGCGCAACACTCTTGACTGGCGAGGATGTCGTCGTAAAAGTGCAACGCGAGCAGGTTTCTGAACTTGTTCGCCGCGACCTTCGTGTTATGGCCTGGATAGCGCCATTCATGATTGGCCGCATCAAGGTTGCTGCGCTCGCAAACCCCCCAGCCCTTGTGGAGTTGTTTGCAGAGACAATTGTGGAGGAACTCGACTTCCGCATGGAAGCATCAAACATGATCGATGTATCAATGATGTTGCATGACCTTAATCAAGAGGCATACATCGTGCCCCGCCCGCACCCAAGTCTCGTGAAGCGTCGCGTCCTTGTCATGGAACGTCTACAAGGCTTTAACTTCGACGATGTTGAAGGCATGCAAGCAGCAGGAATCGATACTGAACAAGTCATCAAAGCCGGAATGATCTCCTTCATGGAAGGCGCGCTCATTCACGGCATATTCCATGGCGATCTTCACGGCGGAAACTTGTTCGTTCTCTCTGATGGACGAACAGCACTTCTCGACTTCGGCATCGTGGGCCGTCTAACAACAAAACGTCGACTTGCCTTCATGCGCCTCATGCTTGGTGCAACAACCAATGACTTACATAGCCAAGTGTCTGCACTGCGAGACCTTGGTGCGCTTCCATCAGATACCGACATTGACGCAGTGATTCGAGACCTCGGTCTTGACCAGCCCACCATCGACCCCACATCACTCGATGGCGAAGAACTGGTAGCCGAAGTGCAGCGCATCGTAAAGGCACTGCTTGCATACGGTGCCAAACTGCCAAAAGAACTCATGTTGTACATCAAGAACATGGTGTTTCTTGATGGGGCCATTGCGCGCCTTGCCCCAAACCTTGACATCATTGGCGAACTCACCAACATCTCGATGACATTCATGCAACGTCACGGTGCCCGCTTGTCAGAAGAACTTGGTGTTGATATGAACACCGTGGAGATTGACATGGGCAGCCTCAAGGCCGGCCTTGGTGTTGACGAGTCAACAGAGTCAATGACCTACCTTCAGTTGCAAGAACGTCGCAATCTCATTCAGAAGCGCATGCGCGACCACATCACCAACTAACGCTTTCGGCAATACTGTTGTTGTGAGACTTATTGTTGCGCGTTGCACTGTGGAATACGCAGGCCGCCTAGAAACCCGCCTACCTGAGGCGCTTCGCCTTGTCATGGTGAAAGCTGACGGATGCGTTGCAGTTCATTCAGACGGCGGCGCTTACAAGCCCCTCAACTGGATGACAGCACCAAACGTTATTGAAGACAATTCTGACCACTGGATTGTGCGCAACCCAAAGGGTGAAGCAATGACAATCACCTTTCACGAGATTTTTCATGACAGCGACCATGTTTTTGGCGAAGACCCAGGACTTGAAAAAGATGGCGTCGAAAAGCAACTACAAGAGCTCCTTGCAGCCTCGCCTGAAGCAATGGAACCAGGACTTACCCTGATTCGCCGAGAGCATTACACGGCCCTAGGCCCTGTCGACATCTTGTGCAAAGACACTGCCGGAAACACAGTGGTGATTGAAGTAAAGCGACGCGGAGAGATTGACGGCGTTGAACAACTCACTCGGTATCTCGTTGACTTGGCCAACGATCCGTCTCTTGGCACTCTTCGCGGCATGTTTGTAGCCCAAAGCATCAAACCCCAGGCACGCACATTGGCTGAATCACGAGGCATTGTCTGTGTTGAAGTCGACTACGACGAACTACGCGGCCGCAAGCCAGATGACTGGACCTTGTTCAGTTAGTCCTCTGTTGCGAGAGAATCAGTTGATTTTGATTTACGGTTCATTACGAATCCTGCAGTACCAATGAATGCGCCCAAGACCGTCAAGGCGATGAATCGATTCACCATCGGGTCGGTGAGCAACCGTGTGAGAGCTTCGATCGCTGCCTCGTTCTCTGTTGATTGCAGAGGAAGACTGCTTCGCGCTACAAGAACCATGCCAAGAAAGATGGCCCCGCCTATGAAAAGGCGAGTGCCAAGGCGAAGGACGCGTTGCCACGGCGAAGCAACGCTGAGGAACCACGCAGCGACCTGCAACAGAATTCCGAGGACGACAAAGAGCCAAGAGTTTCTTTGAATTACGTCGCGTAGTCCGCCGTAATCGAAATCGTTGTCGTCACGCGTGATTGTGATGGGATCAAGCTCAAGATTGTCGGCCAACCTCAGACGCTTATCGGTTCCAATGACTGCGGCTACTACTGCTTTGCTGATTGGTGAAATATCAATTACTGCTGTTGGCTCCTTGTCAACATAGACCGAATATGCCTTGGCAGCTGCATCACCAGCGAAACTTTGAATTTCAGGTTGAGCAAGAACCCTGTGAACTGCATTGACAATTTTGTTATGCGCAAATACCAAAACAAGCTTCTCCACGGGGTTTGCTTTATCTTCAAGCTCTTTCACTATTTCTTCAACGAGATAATTCCTAACATCTGGCTGTTTCAACGCACTCTCAGTTGTCGACTTTGCTGCAACTGGCGAAGAGACAAAACTCATCAGGACTAACGCAATAATGCCGAGCCCGAGAAAGACAATGCCAATGCCTCCGAGAAAGGTGGCAAAGGTTCGTCTCACACGATGGCGAGATAGCAGTTCTTCAGCTTTGGACGGTGAAACACATTCGGGGGAACTCATTTGTTGGTGTTAGGACAATCTCGGGTACAAGACCATCTGTGTACAACGGAATAAAGCGAGTGTGCGGCCCGACTCTTTATGCGAGACCTCCGCGTCCCATACTTGCGTTGTTCGACCCATATGAGGTGCAGTCGCAGTGCACACAAGAGTTCCTTCACCAGCAGAACTCAACAAGTTCGTTTTCAGTTCAATGGTTGTAAACCCAATTGCGCTTTCAGGCAGATTGACTTCACATCCGGCCCCTGCACATGAGTCCGCCAAAGACACAATGACGCCAGCATGTATGAAGCCAGGAGGACCGTCGAAATCTGGACGACGAATTGCAAGTTCTCCGCGACACAGGCCATTGCCAAATTCCGTTATCACTACGCCCATGAATTGAAAGAACGGTGGCGAAGACCAAGATTCTAAATGAGTGCGAAATTGAGCTTCGGTCTTCATCTACGCAACCCTAATGGATGACACAAACGATTGCCTTACCAGCTGACGTTAGTAACCAGACCGAATCATCAATGCGCCAATGGTTGCATTGGTCACCGGATCGATAGCAATAGCGCTGCCGCCAGCTCTGTTTACTGTGTATTCATCCACCACCAATGTCGACGCAAGTGCAAGTTCAACACGGCCGATGTCGTTCAAGACAAGTCGATCGGTAGGAGTATTTTCCAGTGTTTCAAGATCGAGACGATGAGTAATGGCAGCGACGCGAGCTGATACTTCCCCAGACGCATGACGAACAATGATCGCATCGCCTACAGAAAGTTCTGCGTCTGTAAACCAGCACACATCTGCAATAAGCCCTGTGGCATCAACAGGCTGGTGAGCGCCGTCAACTACAATCACATTTCCTTTACCGACATCTAAGTCATCTGAGAGTTCAATAGCAATTGCGTCACCAGGAACCGCAATGTCTGTTGGTGAACCAGCACGTGTAAGGCCTGCGACGGTGCTTGAGTATCCCTGCGGATGAACAGTGACGGAGTCTCCGACACGGATTGCGCCGCCTTCAAGACGCCCTGCATAGCCGCGGTAATCACTGCCGCCGTGTTCACGCAATGTCCACTGCACAGCAAGGCGAGCGTCAATGGTGGCTACCGGAGTGATATCGAGAGTTTCCAACAGTTCAAGAACTGAGGGGCCTTCGTACCACGGCGTCTTGTCGCCTGCATCAACCACATTTTCACCATCTGTTGCACAAATAGGAATCGGATGAATGGGGACAGAAGATCCGAGCGTTGAAACAATTGCCGCGACATCGGTGACAACTGTGTCGAAAATTCCTTCGTCCCAATTCACCAAGTCCATCTTGTTCACGGCAAGAACCAAGTGAGAAACACCAAGCAAGGCCGCAATGGATACATGGCGTCGAGTTTGCTCAACAACACCATGGCGAGCATCAACAAGGACAATGGCAATATCACTAACAGATGCACCAGTCACCATGTTGCGAGTGAACTGAGCGTGGCCTGGCGTATCAGCAAGTACGAAGCTGCGTTTTGGAGTAGCGAAGTAACGGTAGGCAACGTCAATTGTGATGCCCTGCTCGCGTTCGGCACGAAGACCATCAGTCAAGAGAGCCAAGTTGAAAGTGCCATCGCCATAGCGGCGACTGGCTTTAGACACTGCACTCAATTGATCTTCAAAAATGCCCTTCGAGTCATGCAGTAATCGACCAATCAGTGTGCTCTTACCGTCGTCGACAGAGCCAATAGTGGCAATACGAACCTGCGTATTTGAAGCAGTAGAAACAGCACCCATTAGAAATAGCCCTCACGCTTGCGGTCTTCCATTGCGGATTCACTGAAATTGTCGTCAGCCCTGGTTGCACCACGTTCTGTGATGCGAGCCGTTGAGACCTCGGCCAGTACATCTTCATACGTTGTGGCAGTCGAACGAACTGCGCCTGTGCAGCTCATGTCGCCCACCGTGCGGTACCGCACGATTTCCTTGCGAGGAACTTCGCCAACTTCAGGAACAACTGGACCACCGACAGAGAGCAACATACCGTCGCGCTCAATCACAGTGCGTTCGTGGGAGAAGTAGATAGTGGGCAATGGAATCTCTTCACGAGCGATGTATTCCCAGATATCAAGTTCAGTCCAGTTAGAAATTGGGAACGCACGAAGGTGTTCGCCCTTCACAATGCGCGGGTTCAAGATGTTCCATGGCTCTGGACGCTGCATACGTGGCTCCCAGCCCCCTTTTTTGTCGCGGAAGCTAAGGATGCGCTCCTTGGCGCGGGCCTTGTCTTCGTCGCGGCGTCCGCCACCAAAAGCGGCGTCGAACTTATGGGTGCGAATTGCTGTGAGCAACGTAACTGCCTGCTGACGATTACGGCTACCGGTCGGACCCGGATCTGGGATGTCTCCCCTATCAATGCATTCTTGCACTGATGCGACTACTAATTCCAAGCCGTACTTACGTACGAATTCATCTCTGTATTCAATGACTTCCGGAAAGTTATGACCGGTGTCAACTTGCATGACAGGAAATGGCAAGCGTGCTGGAGCAAAAGCCTTAATGGCCAGCCACAACAACACAGCTGAGTCTTTTCCACCAGAGAACAACAGCACTGGCGACTCGCAGCCTGACACAACTTCTCTGATGATGGTGATTGCTTCTGATTCAAGACGATCCAAATGTGACCGGCTTGCAAGTATCTCTAATTCGTTCTGTGATGTCACTGCACTCATGTGTGTCTCCTTATTTTCTTCGATTTCTAAATGTGTAATCCGCACTCGGTTTTTGCTTGTCCGGCCCAACGGCCAGCTCGTTTGTCTTCGCCTTCAGCAACAGGCTTCGTACAAGGCCAACAACCAATGCTTGGGTAGCCACGATCTTTCAATGGATTACGAGGAAGTTCATGGAGAAACTCGTACGTTTCCATTTCTTCATCGCTGTACAGCGCCAATGGGTTGATCTTCAGAACATTGCGCACTGCATCAAGAGACACCACAGGAGTCTCAGCACGCGTTGGTCCGTCAATTCGGCGAACGCCTGTCACCCATCCGGTTTTTTCCGACAACACAGCATTAAGCGGCTGCACTTTACGAACATTGCAGCATGCTTCAGTGTCGCGCTGCCACAAGTTGTCTGGTGTCACATGAAGCGGGTGAACGATACGAAGATTGGCATCAAAGTTCTTGCGTAACTCTTCGGCAAGCCATTGTGTTTCCGCAAACAAGTACTGCGTATCAATCATCACGATTTCAATTCCAGGAACCGCAGTCGCTGCAACATGAGCAAGAACCACATCTTCGAAACTGCAGGTAACGGTGATGTCATTTCCCACCTGGTCTGCGGCCCAACGCACAATCTCAACGGGCGTGGCGTGCTCTAAGTCGCGAGCAGC